>JANMYG010000706.1:0-4765 GCA_031381865.1 Betaproteobacteria bacterium
GCGGCTTCATCGTCGGCGTGCTCGAGAACCTGCTGGGGGCCTACGTCATCGGCACCGAATTGAAGTTGACCGTAGCCCTGGTGTTGATCGTTGGCACGCTGACCCTGTGGCCTGACGGCTTGTTCGGCAAGAAAGTGGTGACCCGGGTATGAAGCCGCTCGATCGCAAGTGGGTGTGGCTGTGGTCGGCGTTGCTGCTGGTCGCCCTGTTGGTGTTGCCCTTCCTGGTCAAGAACTACCGGGTGTTCCAGTTCAACCTGGTGCTGGTGTATGCGATCGCCATCCTCGGGCTCAACATCCTCACCGGCTTCAACGGCCAGATATCACTGGGCCATGGCGCTTTCTACGCCTTCGGCGCGTACACGGCGGCGGTGCTGATGGACAAGCTGGGCGTGCCGTACTGGCTGACCTTGCCGGCCGCAGGTGTGTTGTGTTTCGCCTTTGGTTTCGTGCTGGGTTTTCCGGCGCTGCGCCTGGCCGGACACTACCTGGCGCTGGCGACTTTTGCACTGGCGCTGGCGGTGCCGCAACTGCTCAAATACAAGAAGATCGACGGCTGGACCGGCGGTGTGCAGGGCATCGTGCTGAACAAACCCGACGCACCGTTCGAGTTGAACCTGTTCGGCCAGCCGCTGAGCCCGGACCGCTGGTTGTATTTCTTCACGCTGGCGGTGACGGCGCTGATGTTCCTGCTGGCCTGGAACCTGTTGCGCGGGCGTGTCGGCCGCGCGCTGGTGGCGATTCGCGACCATCCTATTGCCGCCACGGCCATGGGCATCAACCTGCCGATGTTCAAGTCGCTGGCGTTTGGTGTATCGGCCGGATTCACCGGTGTGGCCGGGGCGCTGGGAGCGATCGCGGTGGCGTTCGTGTCACCGGACAGCTTCACGGTGCAGTTGTCGATCTTCCTGCTGGTCGGGCTGGTGGTGGGGGGGCTGGCATCCATTCCGGGCGCGATTTTCGGGGCCGCGTTCATCCAGTTCGTTCCCAATATCGCCGACCAGATTTCAAAGTCAGCGCCGTCCGCGATTTACGGCGTGTTGCTGATCGCACTGATGTACCTGATGCCGATGGGGGTGATGGGCATGGTGCAAAGGGTGTGGGCGCGGCTGCGGTCGCGACCCACGGGTTTGCCCGGACAACCTTGAATTGGGCCCGGGCGTTTTTAGCTCAACCTTGAAGGAGACATGACACCATGAAACTCAACTATTTCGGCCTTGTGGCGGCGGCTGTCGCCACCGCCATGATCGGCACTTCTGCAGTGGCGCAGAAGAAATACGACCCCGGGGCGACCGACAAGGAGATCAAGATCGGCCACATCGTCGCCTATTCCGGTCCGGCGTCGGCCTACGGTGCCATTGGCAAGGCCATCGGCGCGTATTTCGACAAGGTCAACGCCGAAGGTGGCATCAACGGCAGGACCGTCAAGTTCCTCACGCTCGACGATGGCTACAACCCCGCGAAGACGGTCGAGCAGGCGCGCAAGCTGGTCGAGGAAGAAGAGGTGCTGATGTTGTTCCAGCCGCTCGGGACGCCACCCAACACGGCGATCCACAAGTACATGAACACCAAGAAGGTGCCGCAACTGTTCGTGGCCACCGGCGCCACCCAGTGGGGCGACCCGAAGAACTTTCCCTACACCATGGGCTGGCAACCCAACTACCAGTCGGAAGCCAAGATCTACGCCGCGCACCTGCTCGACACCAAGCCCAATGGCAAGGTCGCCATCCTGTACCAGAACGACGACTACGGCAAGGACTACCTCAAGGGCTTCGAGGACGGTTTGGGGGCCAAGGCCAGCTCGATGATCGTCTCCAAGATCTCCTACGAGGTGACGGACCCGACCGTGGACAGCCAGATGGTCTCGCTCAAGGCGTCCGGTGCCGACGTGTTCTTCAACATCACGACGCCCAAGTTCGCGGCGCAGGCGATCAAGAAAGCCGCCGAGATGGGGTGGAAGCCAGTGCACTACCTCAACAGCGTCTCATCCGCCGTTGGTTCGGTGCTGACGCCGGCCGGCATCGACAACAGCATCGGCCTGATCACCGCCTCCTACATCAAGGACCCGACCGACCCGCAGTTCCAGAAGGGCAAGGAATGGGACGACTGGGTGGCCTGGATGAAAAAGTACCATCCCACCGGGGCGATGAACGACAACTTCAATGTCTACGGCTACACCGTGGCGCAGACACTGGTGCAGGTCATCAAGCAGGCCGGCGACAACCTGACACGCGACAACATCATGAAACAGGCCGCCAGCCTGGACATGACGCTGCCGATGCTGCTGCCCGGCGTCAACATCAAGACCGGTCCGGACGACTTTTATCCGATCGAGCGCGAGCAGTTGGCGCGCTTCAACGGCAAGACCTGGGAGCTGTTCGGCAAGGTCTACGGCCGCTGAGACTCAGCGCTCGGCGATGTAGTGCTGCATCGTGACCGATTCACCGTCGAGCAGGAAGGTGCGCACATGCGTCTCCACGACCTGGTCGGCCTGGGTGGTGCGCGCGCGCTGGTGCAGGTAATCGGCCCAGGACGTGACGATGAAACGTTCCACATAACGTGACGGATCGGCCAGGTCGCGGTAGATGCGCCAGAACGTCGCGCCGTCGCGCCTGCGCGGCGCACGCAACTGGCTGATCGCGTCCAGGAAGTCGGTGGCATTGTCGGGGTGCACCCGGTAGCCCATTTCCACGGCGACCGGCCCGGCCTCCGGATCGGGTTCGTAACTCAGGAACAGGTCTTCCCAGGGCGTGGCCGGCGTCACGTCGCGGGTCTCACCCATGCGCAGCGGAAAGCGGCGCGCCATCAAGGGGCCCGCCGCCATGCAGACCGCCGCCGCACCGAGTGCGACCGGCAGCCCGAGCAGGTCCGACAGGGCGCCCCAGAAGGCCGAACCCAGCGCAAAGGCGCCCAGCGCGCACAGGGTGTGCATCGCCACCGCGCGTGCGCGCACCCACGGCGGCACACTGGTCTGGGTGGCGGTGTTGAAGGTGGACATCACCGCCATCCAGGCCCCGCCACCGAGCACCAGTGCCACATACACCGGCACATGCCAGCGCGAGAACGCGGCCACCAGCATGACCAGGGCAAACACGATGCAGCCACCGGCGATCACCGGCTCCAGGCCGAAGCGCGCGCGCAGGCGGCCGATCAGCAGCCCGGCAATCACGGCGCCGATGCCCAGGCAACCCATCAGCAGGCCGAAACCGGCCGCGCCCAGGCCGAGTTGGCGCTGGCCGATCACGGGCAGCAGCGCCCACAACGCCGAGCCGGACGCACTGTAGGCGCCAGCGCGCACCAACTGGGCCAGCACGGTGTGCGAGTGCCAGGCGAAACGCAGCGCGCTGAGCATGCCGCCCCACAGCCGCTCGGCCGGCAGGCGTGTCGGCGGGTGCGCCTTGGGTGGCCAGCGGCGGATCGCCTGTGTCATCAACAAGGTGCTGAGCACCGCCATGACGAAATTCCACGGCCCGCCGGCCAGCGTGAACACCAGTCCGGCCAATGCCGGCCCCAGGGCGCGCGCGGCGTTGTAGGAAATGCCCACCGCCGTGATGGCCTGCGGCAGCTCTTCGCGCGGAACCGAATCGCTGATGGTCGAATTGAAGGCCGGCGACAACAGGGCGGTGCAGCTGCCGGCCACGAAGATCAGGAACAGCACCGTGGCCGGGCCCGCAAGATGCGACAGCAGCAGCGCCGCCAGCAGGGTGCCGACGACGGCCTGCGCAATCAACGCGAACAGGATCAGCCGGCGCCGGTCGGTGATGTCGGCCAGCACGCCGGCCGGCAAGGAGAACAGGAACATCGGCAGGAACACCGCGGTCTGCACCAGCGCCGCCAGAAACGACGAGCCGGTCAGTTCCACCATCATCCAGGCCGCGGCCATGGTCTGCATGGCGTTGCCGACGAAGTAGAACGCGCTGCCGCCCCACAGCCCGCGGAACTGGCGGTGGCGCAGCGTGGCGCGCATGGAGTGGGTTGTGGACATGACCCGTATTGTCGATGCTGTCACCCGCCGGTTGCGCCGCCAGGGCCGGTTGGCCGGCTGTCGCGCCCAACGCCCTAACGCGGCAGCGGCAGCGAGCCGGTGCTCTTGATCTGGTCCAGGCAGACGCTGGAGCGCACGTTGCTGACGCCGGGCAGCCCCATCAGGGTGTCCATCAGGAATTGCGACAACGACTTGAGGTCGCGCGCAACGACCTTGATCACGTAGTCGAAATCGCCGGTCACCGAAAAACACTCCAGCACTTCGGGCAGCGCACGGATCGCGTCGGTGAACTTGCGCAGGTTCGCGATATGGCCCTTTTCCATGGCGACATGCACGAAGGCCACCACCCCCAGGCCGAGCGCGGCCGCATCGAGGCGCGTCTCGTATCCGGTGATGACGCGCAATTCCTCCAGCCGGCGATGGCGCCGGTGGCATTGCGAGGCGGACAGGTTGATGGCCTGCGCCAGCTCCAGGTTCGACGCGCGCCCATGCTCCTGCAGAAAACGCAGCAGCTTCAGGTCGATCCGGTCGAATTCGATGTTCTGCAAGTTTGTCCCCCGATTGGCCAAAAGAACGAAATTTTATTCTGCGCACACGCGTGCCGGCGGCGTCACTCGCAAACCTATTGCTGCGGAAATTCATTAACATTCCTGCCAAGCAGACGGCGAACACGGCGGCCCGCGCCGGGCCGGTCGCAGGCGCCGCGACACCCGAGCAGCGAGCGGCCATTTATTGCTTCAACAGCGGTTTGGGCGCAGAATTTTCAGCACACGGCACGTTT
>JANMYG010000714.1:0-2882 GCA_031381865.1 Betaproteobacteria bacterium
CAGAAATCCCGCGCGGGCGGCTACCACAAGGTGGGTTTCGAGGGCGGCCAGATGCCTTTGCAACGTCGCTTGCCCAAGCGCGGCTTCAAGTCGCAACTGCTGAAATTCAACGCCGAAGTGACGTTGACGGCGCTGGAGCGCCTCGGTGCCGCGGACGTGGACCTGCTGACGCTCAAGCAGGCCGGGCTGGTGGGAGAAATGATCAAGACGGTCAAGGTGATCAAGACCGGCGAACTGACCAAAGCCGTAAAGCTCAACGGCATCGGCGCGACCGCCGGCGCCAAGGCGGCGATCGAAGCTGCTGGCGGAAGCGTCGCCTGAACCTGTAGCGCAAAGAGATCCAAGTGGCAACCAACACGGCTCAACTGGCAAAAACCGGCAAGTTCGGCGACCTGCGTCGCCGGCTCGTGTTCTTGCTGCTCGCGCTGGTGGTGTACCGCATTGGCGCGCACATCCCGGTTCCCGGCATCGACCCGGCGCAGTTGCAGCAGTTCTTCAAGGGCCAGGAAGGCGGCATCCTCGGGATGGCGAACCTGATGTCGGGTGGTGCCCTGTCGCGGTTCACGGTCTTTGCACTGGGGATCATGCCGTATATCTCGGCGTCGATCATCATGCAGCTGCTGACCTACGTGTTGCCGGCCTTCGAGCAGCTCAAGAAAGAGGGCGAGGCGGGGCGGCGCAAGATCACGCAGTACACGCGTTACGGCACTTTGGGTCTGGCCCTGTTCCAGTCGCTCGGCATTGCGATCGCTCTCGAGAGTTCGGCCGGCCTGGTGATGGCGCCCGGCTTCGGTTTCCGGATCACCGCGGTGTGCACGCTGACCGCCGGCACGATGTTCCTGATGTGGCTGGGCGAGCAGATCACCGAGCGCGGACTGGGCAACGGCATCTCCATATTGATCTTCGGGGGCATTGCCGCGAACCTGCCGAATGCGATCGGTGGCCTGCTGGAGCTGGTGCGCACAGGCGCGATGAGCATCATCGTCAGCCTGTTCATCGTGGTGCTGGTGGCTGGTGTCACCTACGTGGTGGTCTTCATTGAACGCGGCCAGCGCAAGATCCTGGTCAACTATGCGCGCCGCCAGGTGGGCAACAAGGTCTACGGCGGGCAGTCTTCCCATCTGCCGCTGAAGCTGAACATGGCCGGCGTGATTCCGCCGATCTTCGCGTCGTCGATCATCCTGTTGCCGGCGACGGTGGTCGGCTGGTTCAGCACCGGTGAATCGATGCGCTGGCTGAAAGACATCGCCGGGTCGTTGACGCCGGGCCAGCCGATCTATGTGATGTTTTACGCGGCGGCGATCGTGTTCTTCTGCTTTTTCTACACGGCGTTGGTGTTCAACAGCCGCGAGACGGCCGACAACCTGAAGAAGAGCGGCGCGTTCATACCCGGCATTCGCCCGGGTGACCAGACCGCCAAGTACATCGACCGGATCCTGTTGCGCCTGACGCTGGCGGGCGCCATCTACATCACCTTCGTCTGTCTGCTGCCTGAATTCCTGATCCTGAAATACAACGTACCGTTCTATTTCGGTGGCACCTCCCTGTTGATCATCGTCGTGGTGACGATGGACTTCATGTCCCAGGTGCAGAACTACATGATGTCCCAGCAATATGAATCACTCTTGAAGAAGGCCAGTTTCAAATCTTCATAGAGTGTGGATGCATATGTCAAAGGACGATGTAATTCAGATGCAGGGGGAGGTGGTGGAGAACCTGCCGAATGCGACCTTCCGAGTGAAGCTTGAAAACGGACATGTGGTTCTTGGGCATATTTCGGGAAAGATGCGGATGCATTACATCCGGATCCTTCCGGGCGACAAGGTCACGGTGGAGCTGACGCCTTACGACTTGAGCCGGGCACGGATCGTGTTCAGGGCCAAGTAGCTGTGTGGTAGTGCCGGGGTTTCGCAGCGAGGCGAGCGGAACGCGGCAAAGAGTTTTTAGGAGAAAGTCATGAAGGTTTCGGCTTCGGTCAAGAAAATTTGCCGTAACTGCAAAATCATCCGGCGCAAGGGCGTTGTGCGCGTGATCTGTACCGATCCGCGCCACAAGCAGCGCCAGGGTTAATTGCAAGAGTTTTAGAGGACGAAAATGGCACGTATCGCTGGCATCAATATTCCGCCGCAGCAGCATTCTGAAATTGGCTTGACCGCCATCTTCGGGATCGGCCGCACCCGCGCTCGCAAGATCTGTGAAGCCTGTGGCATCGCTTATTCCAAGAAGGTCAAGGATTTGACCGACACGGATCTGGAAAAGATCCGCGACCAGGTCGGCAAGTTCACGATCGAAGGCGACCTGCGCCGCGAGACCACGATGAACATCAAGCGATTGATGGACATCGGCTGTTACCGCGGGTTTCGCCATCGTCGCGGATTGCCGATGCGTGGTCAGCGCACGCGCACCAACGCCCGTACCCGCAAGGGCCCGCGCAAGGCCGCGCAGGCATTGAAAAAATAACCCGGCATTGAGAGACCACCATGGCAAAACCACCCGTCAACACCGCCGCACAACGCGTGCGCAAGAAGGTCCGCAAGAATGTTGCGGATGGCGTAGCACACGTGCACGCGTCGTTCAACAACACGATCATCACGATCACGGACCGGCAGGGCAATGCGCTTTCCTGGGCCTCGTCGGGTGGCCAGGGGTTCAAGGGCTCGCGCAAGTCGACTCCTTTCGCGGCACAGGTGGCCTCGGAAGTGGCCGGACGCGCCGCCGTCGAGCAGGGCATCAAGAACCTCGACGTCGAGATCAAGGGCCCGGGTCCCGGACGCGAGTCCTCGGTGCGCGCGCTGGCCGCGCTGGGCATCCGGATCAACATGATCGCGGACGTCACGCCGGTCCCGCACAACGGCTGCCGTCCACAGAAGCGCCGGAGAATC
>JANMYG010000765.1:0-1748 GCA_031381865.1 Betaproteobacteria bacterium
GGCGCGCCGAGGGCCTTTGCCAGCCAGGCGCAGTCCACCGCATGGGAGAACTCCAGGCTGAGGCTCTCGAACAGCTGCTGCGCCTGCAGCGGGGGCGCGAGCGCCACCGGCCCGGCGAGCATGCCCGCAGCGCGCGGCCGGCCCGCCCGCAGCGCAGCCAGGCCGGTGCCCATCACCACCGCGGGCGGCAGGCTGGCGTGCTGTGCGCCCAGCACACGCGCCGATGGCGCCACCTGCGCGAGCCACGCTTGCAACGCGGCGAACGCCTGTGGGGCGACCAGGTCGGTCTTGTTCAGCACCAGCAAGTCGGCGTCGCGCAGTTGCTGCAACACGGTGTCGCCCACGTACGGGTCGGCGGCGCGGGCGCGCAGCGTCTCGGCGTCGGCCAGCACCACCACCGCGTCGAGCACCAGCATTTGCAGCAGCCCGAGCGTGCGCGCCACCGCGCCCGGAAGAGCCACACCGCTGGTCTCGACCAGGATGTGCTCGGGCCGCGGCACCATGTGGGGCAGCACCATCAGCGCCGCCACCAGGTCGTTGCCGAAACTGCAGCAGATGCAGCCGCCCGCCAGCCGCATGAGGTTGCCATCGGTGGATTCGATCAGGTCGTCGTCGATCGACAACTCGCCAAAGTCGTTTACCAGCACCGCGATGCGCCGGCCTTCGCGCGCACGAAGCAGGTGGTTGACCAGCGTGGTCTTGCCGGCGCCCAGATAACCGCCGATCACGGTGACCGGAATCCGGTCCACGGCAGGCGCCGATGTCATGGCATCCGGCGCGCCTTGCCAGCTTCCGCCAGTACCTGCGCCGTGTGTTCGCCGAGTTGCGGCGGCCGCGTATCCACCGCCACCACCCGCCCGTCGATGCGCACCGGGCAACCGACGGTGCTGGTCTGCACGCCGTTGGGCAGGGTCATCGGCTGCACCAGTTGCAGATGCCTGGCCTGCGGGTCCGCCAGCGCCTCGGCATAACCATTGATGGGCGCGCACGGCACGCCGGCGGGCGCGAAGCGGTCCAGCCAGTGCGCCACCGGATGCTCGACGAAACGCGCTTCCAGCAACACCTTGAGCGTGGCCTGGTTGGCCGCACGCAGCGTCGGCGTGGCAAATCGCGCGTCATCGCGCAGCTCCACCACCGGCGTGAGCTCGCACACCTGCTGCCACAACTTGTTGTTGCCGGCCGCCACGGCGAACCAGCCATCGCTGGCGCGGTAGGCCTCGTAGGGGGAGTTGCGCGGATGCGCGGACCCGAGCTTGCGCGGGTTGCGCCCGGTGCCGAAATATTCGCTGGTCTGCAGCGCCGAAATCGCGATCGTGGTGGCGAACATCGGTATGTCGACCTGCCCGCCCGGCTCGCCGTTGCGCACCCGCACCAGCAGCGCCGCGATGGTGTAGGCCGCGTAGAGGCCGGCCGCGAAATCGACCAGCGGCACACCGGCCTTGACCGGGGCGCCGTCGGGCTCGCCGGTGACACTCATCACACCGGCACTGGCCTGGATAGTGAGGTCGAAGCCGCCCTCGGCCCCACGCGGTCCGTCCTGTCCGAAGGCCGAGATCGAGCAATACACCAGCGCCGGCTTGCGCGGACCGAACCAGTCCCAGCCCAGACCCAGGCGCTGCATCGCGCCGGGCCGGCTGTTCTCGATCAGCACATCGGCATCCAGCACCAGTTGCCGGGCCAGGTCGCGTTGTCGCGGGTCCTTGAGGTCCAGCACCACCGACTGCTTGCCCCGATTGATGGACGCGAAG
>JANMYG010000803.1:0-1927 GCA_031381865.1 Betaproteobacteria bacterium
GAGCCGCCGCTGGGCTCGCTGATCGCCACGAAGGCCTTGGTGCCGGCCTCGACGTCCGCGCGCGCGAAGCGCTGCTGGTGTTCGGTGCCCTTCCAGATCACGTTGGGCGGATCGAAGCCGAAGGCGCCGCAACCCGCGATGTACGCGCCCATGCGGCACTTGGCCGTTTCCTCGGCCGCCACGCACTGGCCCAGCAGGCTCAGGCCGGCGCCGCCGTGTTCGGCCGGTGTTTCCAGGCACCACAACCCGATGTCGCGCGCCTTCTTCTGCAGCGCCTTGAGTTGTTCGGGTTCCGGCGTGTAGGCGTCGTGCGGCAGCGTGTCCTCGAGCGGCTTGACCTCTTCCTTCATGAAGCGCCGGATCGTGTCGCGGAGCATCCGCAGGTCCTCGGGCAGCTCCCAGCTTCCCGAACTGTCTGTACTACTCATGGTTGTTCCTCGTTTGATGACGCGCCAGGCTGTCTCAGGCCACGCGGGTGTCCGACGCCAGTTGCGCGCGCCGTGCGGCGCTGGCGCTGGCGTCCAGCTGGTATCGGGTATGGCCGGCGGCCAGCGGCCGGGCTTGCGCGATCACGACGCCGTATTGCTGCTCGGCCGTCGCGCGGCTGATGTATCCGCGGTTGAGGTCGAGTTCGACCGCAGCCAGGTCGCGTTCGAGCGCTTTGCCATAACCGCCCCCACCCGGCGAGGCCGCTCGGATGGCGTCACCGGCGACGAACTCGACGTTGTCCTGCTTGCTGCGCAACTCGGGTATCCAGCTCTTGCCGTGGGTTACGAACTCCACCTTGTTCGGCGCCGCCGGACCGCCTCCGGCAATGCCGAACGGCGGGTGGTCGACCCGGTCGCCGAGCGACGAGACATTGCATTCGGCCCAGGCGGTGAAGCCGTATTCGGTCCCGCAGCCACCGCGATGCCAGCCCGCGCCACCCGAATCCTCGCGCAGCCGGAAGTAGTCGAAACGGATCGGGAACCGGTGTTCGGACATCTCTAGCGACATGAAGTTGGCCATCGACTGCGGCGGTGTCCCGTTGACCAGGCCGTCGCTGGCCTTGGTGGCGCCATAACCGCCCGGATACGGAAACACGCCGACGAAATAGTTGCCGCTGCGCGGGTGCGTTCCGCTGATCGCGACCACACCGATGGTGCCGAAGAACGCGGCCGGCGCCTTGTCCGGAATCGCCTTGGACATGGCGCCGAACACCACGTCGATCACACGCCCCATCGGGTCGAGGTAGCCGCCACACGGGGACGGATACTCGGCCGCCAGCAGGGTTCCGGCAGGCACGTTGAAGCTGATCGGCCGGAACGTGCCACCGTTGACCGGCACGTCGGGGAAGATGTGCTTGATCGCCACATAACACGACGACAGCGTGGTGTTGCGCGACATGTTCTGCGGGCCGCGCGCCTTGGGGCCGGTGCCGGTGAAGTCGAAGTGCATGGTCTCGCCCGTGATGGTGATCGCCAGCCGCACCGGAATCGGCGTGTCGACGATGCCGTCGTTGTCGATCCAGTCCTCCCAGGTGTAGGTGCCGTCGGGCAGGTCGGCAATGTACGAACGCATCTGCCGCTCGGAGTAGGCGATCATCTCGTTCAGGCATTCACTGAGCACGGAGCGGCCGTATTTCTTCACCAGCGCCTCGATGCCGCGGTTCCCGACCGAGAAGACGTTGGACATCGCGGCCAGGTCACCGGCGATCTCGGCCGGCAGGCGCACATTGGCGCGGAACATGGCCACCAGCGCTGTGTTCAGCCGGCCTTCGTCGTAGAGCTTGACCGGCGGGATGATGATGCCCTCCTGGTGGATTTCGGTGGCCTTGGGCCCCCAGCCTCCGGGCACATTGCCGCCCATGTCCATCCAGTGGCCGGTGGTGGCCATCACGGCGAACAGCTCGCCGCCCGCGAACACCGGGGCGATGATCTGCACGTCC
>JANMYG010000085.1:0-11163 GCA_031381865.1 Betaproteobacteria bacterium
CTGAGCTTCTTCTTCAGCAACGGCATGGACCCCGAATACACGGTGCTGGGCCGCGTGGCGCGCCGCATCTGGGCGGTGGCCATGCGCGACCGCTACGGCGCCAACGAACGCAGCCAGAAACTCAAGTACCACATCCAGACCAGTGGCCGCAGCCTGCACGCGCAGGAGATCCAGTTCAACGACATCCGCACCACGCTGCAGGCGCTGATCGCCATCTACGACAACTGCAACAGCCTGCACACCAACGCGTTTGATGAAGCCATCACCACGCCAACCGAAGACAGCGTGCGCCGCGCGATGGCCATTCAGTTAATCATCAACCGCGAATGGGGCCTGGCGAAGAACGAGAATCCGAACCAGGGCGCCTTCATCATCGAAGAGTTGACCGAACTGCTGGAAGAAGCGGTGTTGAGCGAATTCGAGCGCATCGCCGAACGCGGCGGCGTGTTGGGCGCAATGGAAACCGGCTACCAGCGCGGCCGCATCCAGGACGAATCGATGCATTACGAGATGCAGAAACACACCGGCGAGCTGCCGATCGTGGGCGTCAACACCTTCCGCAACCCGCATGGCGATGCGGTGCAGGACAAGCTCGAGCTGGCGCGTTCCACCGACGAGGAAAAGCAGGGCCAGCTCAACCGACTGGCCGACTTCCACCGGCGCCACGCCCATGAATCGCCGGCCATGCTCAAGAAGCTTCAGAAAGCGGTGATCGACAACGCCAACGTGTTCGAGGTGCTGATGGACGCCGTGCGCTGCTGCTCGCTGGGGCAGATCACCAACGCGCTGTTCGAAGTGGGTGGGCAGTACCGGCGCAACATGTAGCAAGACGGCGCGCCGGCCGGCGCAACCCAGCCCCGCGGCGCGGCGCGGCGCGGCGAACAGGGGTGCCTACGCTGTGCGAGCTGCGGTGCGCGCTTGCTTGGGGCGGCCCGGCGCGGCGAATAGGGGTGCCTACGCTGTGCGAGCTGCGGTGCGCGACTGTTTGGGGCGGCCCGGCGCTGCGCTCAAAGGCAGCGCGCAACCACCTGCGGCAGCAGGCGCAACACGTCCTCCTTGCGGCACAGGTTGGTGCCGGTCGTCAGCAGCGCGGCCGATCCGGCCGCCACGCCGTAGCGGAAGGCCTCGACCGGCGCCATGCCGCGCGACCATGCCCACAACATCCCCGCCAGAAAACTGTCGCCGGCCCCGGTGGCGCTGGCCACCGGCACATCGAGCGCGTCGGCACGCCATGCGCCCTCGGCACCCACCAGCATGGCGCCGCGTTCACCCAGCGTCAGTGCGACCCATTGCGCCTGGCCGTCGTGTACCAGCTGGCGCGCGGCCCCAAGCCATTGGCCGGCATCGGCGAGTTCCCGCCCGGTGAGTTCGGACAGTTCGCGCAGACTGGGCTTGACGATCCATACCCCTTGCGCCAGGGCCTCGCGCAACTCCGGGCCGGACGTGTCGAGCACCACCTGGCTGCCGCGCGCCTTGGCGGCACGCGCCAGCCGTGCATAGGCGTCGTGCGGAACCCCGGGCGGCAGCGTTCCGCTGAGCACCACAAAACGCGGCGGCGGCTGCAGCGAATCGACGTATGCGAGGCAGGCTTCCCACTCCTGCGGCAACACGGTCGGGCCGGGCAGGACAAAGCGGTATTCGTTGCCGGTCGACGTCTCCAGCACCGAGAAACTCTCGCGGGTCTCGTCTTCGATCAGCAAGTGGTGGCTGGCAATCTGTTCCAGCGCCACCAGCTTGCGCAGTTGCTGGCCCATCGCGCCGCCGGCCAGGTACAGGGCCAGCGAATCCGCGCCAAGCCGGTGCAGCACCCGCGTGACGTTGATGCCGCCACCGCCGGGGAAGCGGTGCGTCTGCGCGCACCGCATCTTGTGCGCCGGCATCAGCCGCGCCGTGGTGCTGGCCACGTCGACGGCCGGATTCAGGGTGATGGTCAGGATGTCGGTCATGCTGGTACGTGTTGCAGGTCAATCTGCGCCGGCGCGCCACACCAGCGCGAGCGATTTGCATTTCTGCCAGAAGCCCAGCCGCTCGTCCGACAACGCATCCAGGAAGTCCGACAGGCGCTTGGACTTGGCCATGGTGTAGACCGTCAGCGCCAGCGTCAGGCCGAATATGGTGCTGAAGATCAGCAGTTTCCTGGGCCAGGGCGCATCCGCCTCGGCCAGCAGGTTCATGCCCAGGAACCCGGTCGACACCGTGCCGATCAGGCCGAAGATCGTCACCACGGTCAGTCGCACGACGGTGTTGGCCTGGCGGCGCAGGCTGTCGGCTTCGAGGTAACTGTTCATCTCGGCGATGCGTTCCTTGACCTCGGCGTACAGCGGGTCCAGCCCCAGGTGCGTGGCGCACATCTGGAACAGCGCGCGCGCCTGCGCCTGTTCGGCCACCTCGTGGAACCAGTAGCGGTGGGTGAAGCGCAGGAAGCCGGCGAAACTGGCGCGTATGGAACGCTTGAACCGCCGCACGCTGCCCAGGTCGTCGACGTTGAGCTGCTTGAGCGCCTCGACCAGCTTGTCCGAGAACATCAGCAGCGAGGCCTTCTGGAAGTGGGCAATCAGGAACAGCAGGAAATGCTGGTGGCGGAACTGCGACAACACGCCGCGATCGCGGCAGGCGTAGAACTCCGAGCGCGCGTCGCCGACCACCACCAGCGAGCGCCCGGTGCACAGGTAACGCGTGCGTGGCGCGGCACCGCCTTCGCTCCAGAACCGGTCGTAGCAATAACGCGCTTCAAAGTCGCTCAGGTGTTGCTCGGCGTAGGGCAGGTCGCCGGCGCCACCGGTCCCGGGTTCGCCGGCCCCGGTGGCCAGACCCAGCCGGATGAAGTCGTTGCGCGTCAGCAGCCGGGGGTTGTCCAGCGCCAGGTAGGCCATCAGCGGCATGCGGTAATACTCGATCTGCCGGTAGTGCAGCACGCCGCGCTCGTCCGAGTGGTCACTTACCAGCGGCTGCAACAGGTAGGCCCAGTGCGCAGCGATACGCGGTGCGCGGTGGTTGGCGACATGGGCCAGGAACAGTTCGCGCTGCTGCGCGTCCGAGCGCGCCAGTGTCTGCCCCTGGGGCCCGAGCCACTCGACGTCGGCCAGGCAATGCAGGGCCTGCCCGTCGGCCTGCCATCCAGCGGGGTAACCGCGGCCGAAGCGGTACAGCAATTCCTGCGCCTGGACCAGCGACAGGTGGTCGGCGCTGACCTCCACGTTGAGCAGCACCAGGTCCACGTCGAGGAAGAAATACAGGTCCACATGCACGATGTCGAGCAGCACCGGCGGCTCACCAGGACGCAGCGTCATGCGCCCGTGGCGGATGTCGTGGCGGCGAAATACCCGCATCGGCGAATCGGATTCCTGTTCGCCCACGCCGCGCGCGGCGCGCCCTTCGCCATACAGGAAATGCTGCACGTAGGGAAGAAAAGTGACGAACTCGTTGTAATGCCGCTCGTGGAACTGCTCGGCGCCCCCGGTGTATTCGTCCACCACTTCGCGCCACGGTGATGCATCACCCATGTTCTGCAACACCTGCCAGGGTTTTTGCCGGTCCCCTTGCGCATTGGCCAGGGGCATCAGCCGCAACGGCCACAGCAGCACTTGCCGGAAGTGCTCGACCCGGGCGGCTGCAGGCGCATTCATGCATTGACTGTAATGCAGAACAGCAGCCGGACCGGGCGAAAATGGCGCCACGGGGATGGCGGTGGAGGCGTGTCTGTGCGCCGGCCCGCGGGTCTGCGAACCGGTTTTTCGAAGGAGCGATGGATGGCGGACTTTCTGTTGGTTCACGGCGCCTGGCACGGCGCCTGGTGCTGGCGCGATGTGGTGGCATTGCTGGTGCGCGCCGGCCATCGCGCCCACGCCGTCACGCTGACCGGTCTCGGCGAACGCAGCCACCTGCTGCGCGCAGACATCGACCTGCAGACGCATATTGCCGACGTGCAAAACGCGATCGAGGCCGAGGAACTGCAGGACGTGGTGCTGGTCGGCCACAGTTATGCCGGCATGCTGGTGACAGCGGTCGCCGACCGCACGCCGCAACGCCTGTCGCATCTGGTGTATGTGGACGCCGTGGTGCCCAAGCCGGGGGAGTCCTGGAGCAGCACGCACAGCCCGGCGACGCGCCAGGGCCGGATGGCGGCGGCGCAGGCGTCGCCGTTGTTTGCGTTTCCCGCACCCGACCCGGTGGTGTTCGGGCTCGATGGCAAACGGTGCGCATGGGTCAGGCGCCGCCAGACGCCGCATCCCGGCCATCCCTACGAAGCGCCGCTGGACTTCGACGTGCACCGCGTCGCCAGCGTGCCGCGCACCTTCGTCAACTGCACGGCACCGGCGCTGGCCACCATCGACGCGATTCGCCCGCGCGTGGTGAGCTTGGCATTCTGGGACGGCGCGTGGCTGCCCGGTTCGCGCGTGGTGGAAATGCGAACCGGGCACGACCCGATGGTCAGTGCGCCCGAAGCGCTGGCCGGCCTGTTGCTGCAGTGCGTGTGACTGCGCGCGCTCAGCTCCTGCGGCCGACCGCCGTGTACAGCTCGGTGATCGGGACCCGGCGGCCGTGCAGCGGCAGGATCTGCTCCACCTGCAGGTTCAGGCGCTCGATGTTGCGCAGCAGGTTCACGCTCTCGTCGTTGGGACGGGCCGGCGCGGCGGCGTTCGGCGCGCCCGGCGTGTAGGCATCGGCCTGCACCAGGATTTTTTCCCTGGGCAGGTAGACCATCATGAAGCCCTGTGTGTGCACGCTGCCTTCGATGAAGAACACCTCGACCACGCGCTCACCGTCGGTGAAGCTGCGCCTGCCGGCGACACCGACGATGGTGGCCTTGTTGCCAGATCGCTGCAGCGCGTCGGGGCTGATGCGGTTCGGGTTGGCGAAGGTCTGCTCGAAAAACGGCCTGGCCATCTCGCTCGTGACCAGGGTGGCGCCATGCGCGATCGCGGTGCGCAGGCCGCCGGAGTGGTCGAAGTGGTGGTGCGAATTGACCACGTAGCGGATCGGCTTGCCGTTCGCGAGTTTGGCGGCTTCGGCCAGCATGGGCGCGGCGCGGCCGTCGAACAACGGGCTCTCGACCACGATCAGGTGGTCCTTCATTTCGATCGCCACGCTGTTGTGCGAGCCGCCGGTCAGGTGCCATACGCCGTCGGCGGCCTTGTCGGCCGTCACGCGTTCCGTGGCCGCGGCCACCAGCGCGGGAACGTCGATGCCAGGCGCGACGTTGGTCCTGACGTCGCTGACGGCCAGGTCGAGCACCGGAAAACCGCCCATGCTCTGGCGCATGCGCATCGGAAATTTGACGCCACCAAAATCGCGGTAGTCCGAGAAGCGGATCACCGACGCGGTGTCGCCCATCACCGGGTTCGGTTGCATCGACTCGATCTGCTCGACCAGGCCGTCCGGATTGATCAGCGCCGTGGCGCTGAACCGGCCCGGCATCGCGAACGACACGGCGGCCAGGGAACGCCCCCCTTCGCTGCGCAGCGTGACGCTTGGGTTGTTGGCAAGCGCCGCCTTGATCACGCCGTGCGGCGTGGTCCACAGGTCGTGGATGCGGCCGTGTAACGCCGTTGGCGCCGCGATCGGTGCCGGTCCGGCAAGGTTCCATGCGTAGTCGCCGCGCGCCAGCCCGGTGGTGCGTTGCTCGCCGGTACCCATCAGCGGTACCGCGCCGCCGCCGGTGGGCTCGGCGCGCGTGCGCGCGGCGTCCTCGCGGAATGCGCCGTTTTCATAGTCGGCGATACGCGAGAAGCTGGAGTAGCTGATTTTTGGCCACGCGGCGCCGGGCGTGTAGGCTTGGCCGAATGTGGCGCCGTCGCCGCTGCCGTCGAAAGCAATGCTCTTGAGCGCAATGCCGCCCATCGCGCGGTTGGCGCGCTGCAAGACGGTGTCGGCGCTCTCGGTCGCCACGCCGGCGCACGACGCCAGGACGGCGCTGGCGAGTGCGAGGACGGTCGAGCCGACCACCCTGCGCAGTTGTATTGGTTGCATGTGTGTCTCCCTGCTGGTTGCGCGCTTGAGGTGCGCGGTGCGCGGTGCGCGCCGGAATGCTAAAGAGAAAACCGGCCGGGTGGCACTAGGGAAAGCACACAGAAAATTGCGGCCGGCCAAGGGAACTTTCCTGCGTCACGCGTTTCTGCCCTGCGTTCCTGGCAGCCTGCATCCGTGCGATCGCCGGCGCGGGCCATGCCAGTGGCAGTGATGGCGCGGATGCGGTCTGCTAGCACCTAGGTGACGGCCGGGGACGTGCTTTGCCCCTAAGCTTGCCGGCACTTCCACTGCTGCAGCACAAAAATGAACCGAGTCCTTGCCCACACCGGCGCCAGATACCCGATCGTCCAGGCCCCCATGGGATGGATCGCCCGTACCGCGCTGGCGTCGGCCGTGTCGCGTGCCGGGGGCCTGGGCATCATCGAAACCTCGTCGGGCGAGACTGCCAACTGCCAGGCCGAGATCACCAGCATGGGCGCCCTCGGGCTGCCTTTCGGCGTCAACCTGCCGATCCGCTTCCTGAGCGACGACGCTATGCTGCGCTTCGTCTGCGCCAGCGGCGTGAAGTTCGTCACCACCTCGGCCGGTAGCCCGGCCAAGTTCATCCGACCGCTCAAGGACGCCGGCATCACGGTCTACCACGCCGTGCCCACGGTCGACACGGCGCTCAAATGCGTCGACGCGGGCATCGACGGGCTGGTGGTCGAAGGCGCCGAAGGCGGCGGCTTCAAGAACCCCGAGGAAGTGTCGACGCTGGTGCTGCTGCAGGCGATCCGGGCCCGGGTCGACGTGCCGATGATCGCCGCCGGCGGCATCTGCGACGGGCGTGGCATGGCGGCCGCGTTCGCCTGCGGGGCCGAGGGCATCCAGATGGGCACGCGCTTCGTGAGCTGCTCCGAGAGCCCGGTGCATGCCAACTACAAGAACGCCATCGTCGCGGCCAAGGAGACCGGCACCTGGATCCTGAACAAGAAGTCAACCCCCTGCATCCGCGCGCTCAAGTCCGAGCGCACGCGGCTGATACATGAAGCCGGGCTGATGCCACCCGACACGTTCAAGGGCATACAGGCGGTCTATTTCGGCGGCGACATGGAGGCCGCACCCGCGCTGGCCGGGCAGACCGTGGGCCTGATCGACGCGGTCAAGTCGGCGCAGGACATCATCGATCAGACGGTGGCCGAGTTCTTCGCCATCAGCGCGCGCCTCGGGGCGCTGGCGCACAACCGCAGTTTCGGCTAGTGTCCGGGGCGGGCAGCGCGGCCGGCATTTTCAAACCACCACACCAACCAGGAGCACACGCATGAAGGATCTTTTTTCACTGCAGGGCCGTACCGCCCTCATCACCGGCGGTTCGCGCGGCATCGGGCGCATGATTGCCGAAGGTTTCCTGGCGCAGGGCGCCAGGGTCTACATCTCGTCGCGCAAGGCGGCGGCCTGCGACAAGACCGCGGCCGAGCTGTCGGCGCTCGGAACCTGCATCTCGCTGCCGGGCGACGTGTCCACCGTCGATGGCGCCAAGGCGCTGGCTGCCGCGTATGCCGCGCTCGAACCGCAGCTCGACATCCTGGTCAACAACGCCGGTGCGGCCTGGGGCGCGCCGTTCGACGAGTTTCCGGAAAGCGGCTGGGACAAGGTGGTCGACCTGAACCTGAAGGCGCCGTTTTTCCTGACCCAGGCCCTGTACGCGCAATTGCGCCAGGCCGGCAAGAGCCGGGTCGCCAAGGTCATCAACATCGCCTCGATCGACGGCGTGTCGGTCAACCCGCTGGAGACCTATTCGTACGCAGCCAGCAAGTCCGGGCTGATCCACCTGACGCGGCGCATGGCGCTGCACCTGGCCCGCGACAACATTGCGGTCTCGGCGATCGCCCCGGGCGCGTTCGCGTCCGACATGAACCGCGATGCCCGCGACAACGCCGAAGCGGTTTCGGCCCGCATCCCGGCCGGGCGCGTCGGCACCGTCGAGGACATGGCGGGCGCGGCGATCTACCTGGCCTCGCGCGCCGGCGACTACGTGGTGGGCTCCACGCTGGTGGTGGACGGCGGCGTGACACACGCGCGCGGCTGATGGCCGTGCCGGCCGCGCCGCAGCGTCCCTGTCGGCCCGAGCAAGCGGTGGCGTTTGACCCGGTGTCGGTGTTAACCCTGTTTTCAAATCGCACCAAAAGAACAATGATCGTCGGCTGACCGACCAACAACCCACGACCGGAGACATTCCATGCCCGCTAACCAGACTCCCCGCCGCCGCAACCTGCTCAAGGGTGCGGCCATCGCCGCTGGCGCCATGTCCGCGCCCATGCTCGCCAAGGCGCAGGCCGGGCCGATTTCGATGCGTTTTCAGAGCACTTGGCCGGCCAAGGACATCTTTCACGAGTACGCCAACGACTTCGCCAAGAAGGTCAACGACATGACCGGCGGCGACCTCAAGATCGAGGTGCTGCCGGCCGGTTCGGTGGTGCCGGCGTTCGGCCTGTTCGAGGCGGTGTCCAAGGGCACGCTGGACGGCGGGCACGGGATCCTGGGCTACCACTACGGAAAGCAGAACGCGCTGGCACTGTGGAATTCCGGCCCGATGTTCGGCATGGACGCGAACATGCTGCTGGCATGGCACAAGTACGGCGGCGGCAAGGATCTGCTGGCCAAGCTCTACGCTTCCATCGGCGGCAACGTCGTGTCCTACCTTTGCGGCCCGATGACGACGCAGCCGCTGGGCTGGTTCAAGAAGCCGATCACCAAGCCGGAGGATTTCAAGGGCCTCAAGTTCCGCACCAACGGCCTCGCCATCGACATGTTCACCGCGATGGGTGCCGCGGTCAACGCCTTGCCGGCCGGCGAGATCGTCCCGGCGCTGGACCGCGGCCTGCTCGACGGCGCCGAGTTCAACAATGCCACCTCGGACCGCATCCTGGGTTTCCCCGACGTGTCCAAGGTCTGCATGCTGCAGAGCTACCACCAGAGCGCCGAGACGTTCGAGATCACCTTCAACAAGACCAAGTTCGACGCCTTGCCGCCCAAAATGAAGGCGATCATCGACAACGCGGTGGAGGCGGCGTCGTCCGACCTGTCCTGGAAGGCGATCGACCGGTATTCGCAGGACTACATCGAACTGCAGACCAAGGACAAGGTCAAGTTCTACAAGACTCCTGATTCGGTGCTGCAGGCGCAGCTGAAGGTGTGGGACGCGATCCTGGAGAAGAAGTCGGCCGAGAACCCGCTGTTCAAGGAGATCGCCGCATCGCAGAAGCAGTTCGCCGAGCGCGTGGTGAAGTGGGACCAGGACACCAACATCAGCCGGCGCATGTCGGTGAGCCATTTTTTCAGCGCCAAGAAAACCTAGCCCACGGCGACCCGACAGCTTTCCGCAGCGTTCGTCGGCGGCCCGTCTGAAGGCCGGCTAGCCGACCCATTTTTTTTGCAGGGCCGAGCATGCAGAAGCTTCTACTGACGATCGACAGGATCAGCACCTTCGTCGGTCAGGCTTTTTCCTGGCTGATCGTTGCACTCACGTTGCTGATTTCCTGGGAGGTGTTTTCGCGTTACGTGCTGGACCGTCCCCATCCCTGGGCCTTCGACGTCATGATCATGATGTACGGGACCCTTTTCATGACCGCCGGCGCCTACACGCTGGCCAAGGCCGGCCACGTGCGCGGCGACGTGTTGTACGGGTTTTTCACGCCGCGCACGCAGGCCACGATCGACCTGATCCTGTTCATCCTGTTCTTCATACCCGGGGTGTTTGCGCTCACCTATGCCGGCTACTACTACGCGGCAGAGTCCTGGGCCGTGAACGAGCACTCGAACGTCACGGCCGAAGGCCCGCCCATCTATCCGTTCAAGACCATGATGCCGCTGGCCGGCGCGTTTTTGCTGGTGCAGGGAATCGTCGAGATCATCCGCTGCGTGATCTGCATCCGGCAGGGCGCGTGGCCTTCGCGCGAGGAAGACGTGGAAGAGGTCGACGTCGACAAGCTCAAGGAGATGGTCCATGTGAAGGATGAAGACATCGCTGGGCTCGACGAGTTCGTGGTAGCGCAAGGGAATACGAAATGAAGATCCGCAAGGAACTCTGGTTCGGCTTCTCGTTGATGGCTATCATCATCGTCGTGGTGGCGAGCTTCATGCCCTGGAGCAATTTTGCCGACGGGCACCTGAGCCGGAACGACCTGGGACACCTGGGGTTGTTGATGCTGGCGTTGATCGTGGTGGCGATCATGCTCGGTTTCCCCACCGCGTTCACGCTCATGGGCATGGGCATGTTCTTCGGCTGGCTTGCCTACCGAAGCGTGAACCCGGACATCGCCGTGAGGCAGGTGCTCGACCTGATGGTCCAGCGCGGCTTCTCGGTCATGTCCAACGACGTGTTGATCGCCATCCCGCTGTTCGTCTTCATGGGTTACCTGGTCGAGCGCGCCAACCTGATCGAGCAGTTGTTCAAGAGCCTGCACCTGTCGCTGGCGCGCGTACCCGGCGCGCTTGCCGTGGCGACCATCGTCACCTGCGCGATCTTTGCCACTGCCACCGGCATCGTCGGCGCGGTGGTCACGCTGATGGGGCTGCTGGCGCTTCCGGCCATGCTGCGCGCCGGCTACAACATCAAGCTGGCCGCTGGCGCCATCACCGCAGGGGGTTGCCTGGGCATCCTGATCCCGCCGTCGGTGCTGCTGATCGTCTACGGCGCCACGGCCGGTGTGTCCGTCGTCAAGCTCTACGCCGGCGCGTTCTTCCCGGGCCTCATGCTCGCGGCCCTGTACGTCGGCTACGTGATCGTCGTCGCCAAATTGAAACCGCACCTCGCGCCACCACTGTCAGCGAGCGAACGGCTGGTGCCGCTGCCACCGCTGTCGCAGGCCTTGAGCTCGCGCAGCCGCAACGCGCTGACGGGCCTGTTCGGCGCCCTGGGCATGCCTGCCCTGTCCAAGCGGCAGGTCGTCGGCCAATTGTTCGTGTCGCTGCTGCCGGCGATGTCGATCGTGGCGCTGCTGGTGGTCATGTACGGCGCCACGACAGCGCCGATCGCTGCGGTCGATACCAGTGGTCTGGTCCAGGCGGGCGGCTCCCTGGGCGCCGCCACCGACGAACAGGCCGCCGGGGCGTCGGGGCTGCAGGAGCCGCCGAAGGAGGAGGGCGGGCTGCAGGAACCGCCGAAGGAGGCGGGCGGGCTGCAAGAGCCGCCGAAGGACGGTGCCGACGTCA
>JANMYG010000130.1:0-3394 GCA_031381865.1 Betaproteobacteria bacterium
AAAGGCTCCTTGCGGAGCCTTTCTGGTGCTTGCCTGCGGCCTTAGACGCGCCTGCGGTATTCGCCGGTGCGTGTGTCGATCTCGACCTTGTCGCCCTGGGCCACGAAGATCGGCACGCCGATCGAGAAGCCGGTGGCGATCTTGGCCGGCTTGAGCACCTTGCCGGAGGTGTCGCCCTTGACGGCGGGTTCGGTCCAGGTGATCTCGCGCTCCACGCTGGTGGGCAACTCGACCGAGATCGCCTTGCCTTCGTAGAAGACCACTTCCAGCGGCATGCCGTCTTCCAGGTAGTTCAGGGTGTCACCCATGTTCTCGGACTCGACTTCGTACTGGTTGAACTCCTCGTCCATGCAGACGTACATCGGGTCGGCGAAGTAGGAGTAGGTGCAATCCTTCTTGTCCAGGATCACCTGGTCCATCTTGTCGTCGGCCTTGAACACGACTTCGGTGCCGAAGTTGTTGAGCAGGCTCTTGAGTTTCATGCGCACCGTGGCGGAGTTGCGTCCGCCGCGGCTGTATTCGGTCTTGAGCACGACCATCGGGTCTTTGCCATGCATGATCACATTGCCGGCACGGATTTCTTGAGCGATTTTCATAATGTGTTTCCATCAATTGCCGTGCAGCGGGCGGCGTTGTCAGGTGCGACACCCCGGATTGTCCCGCGCCTTCGGCGGCTGCGCGCGTGGCCGGGCCATCGAGCCCGGTCGTGTTCGCAAAGCCTTGGATTTTAACGTCTTTCTGCGGGGTTTTGGCTCCTGGTCAAGGCCTGTTCGACAAACACCAGCAGCCGGGTCGTGAGGTCGCTCTGGCCACTCAGGGCCGCGCGCGCCTGCAGCACGGCGTCGGCCCAGGCCTCGAACGCGAGGACGGGCAACTGCTGGGCGCCGATGCCGTTCCATGCGTGGTGGAACTGGCGCCACGACGCGGGCGCGCCCATTGCGTCCAGAAAGGCGTCGAGCTTGGCGTGGTGCGCGTCGTCGACCTGCGGGTAGATCTGCCACACGAACGGCTTGCCGGCCCAGATCGCGCGCACCAGCGAGTCCTCGCCGCGCACGAAGTTCAGGTCGCATGACCACAACAGGTGGTCGAACTCGGTCTGGGCCAGCGCCGGCAGGAAGCTCACAGCCAGTGGCGGCCCGCTGTTGCCGGCTGTCGCCCGCGTATCGCGCGAAGACGGTTCCTGCAGCCGCCGCAGCGCTGCGCTGGCGCGCCCCGCCGTGACGAGCAGGCGCGCCGGCCTGGCGCCCTGCTGCAAGCGGGCCACCAGTTGCGCCAACGCGGGCGGCTCGTAACAAAACAGCGAGACCAGTTGTTCGCCGCGCCAGTCGATGCCCTGGGCGGCGAGCCAGGCGGCGCGGTCGAACTGCGCCTGCCGCCGCGCCAGATCGGGTTCACGCAACAAGCCGCCGGTCTGCGGCGTGAAACCGGGGTAGTAGAAAAAGCGGGTATTGCCGGCGGCCGGGCCGAGCTGGATCGGTGAGGGTAGGCCATGCGCGCGCTGGGCGAACTTCTCTGCCGACAGGTATTCGAGGTTGATCCACACCGGGGCGGTGCGCCGGTTGGTGTTGCCGGCGCGGGCCGGATTGAAGCGGTGCGCCACCCATTCGGCGTCCGGTTCGCAACCGAAACCCTCGATCCACACCGGCGCCGGCGCGAGTTGCTGCAGCAGCGCCGTGTCGTGCATCTGCTCCCACGCCATGACCTGCACCCGCGGCCAGCCGCCTTGTTGTGCGCCCGGTGCCATCCAGGACAGGGCGGTCGGGTCATCGACCCACAAGCGCACGGGTTGTCCGCGCGACGCCAGGTCGGCCGCGAGTCGCCAGCACACGCCGATGTCGCCGTAGTTGTCGATGACACGGCAAAAGATGTCCCACGGCTTTGGAGAATTCACCGCTCGGATTGTCCACAATACGGGCTTATGCCTTCCCGTTCCGCTCCCGCCGCATCCGACCAGCCAAGCGTGCCGGATGCGGCGCCGCTGCCGGTGGAGGCCGAAGCGCCGGCCACCGCGCATTCGGAGCAACTGCTGGCGCAGGTGGCGGCATTGCCACCCTTGCCCGGCGTGTACCGTTATTTCGACACTGCCGGCGCCGTGTTGTACGTGGGCAAGGCGATCAACCTCAAGAAGCGGGTCGCAAGCTACTTTCGCAACCAGCATGGCGGAACGCGCATCGGCCACATGGTCGGCAGGATCGCGTCGATGCAGACCACCGTGGTGCGTTCCGAGGCAGAGGCGCTGCTGCTAGAGAACAACCTGATCAAGACCCTGGGCCCGAAGTACAACATCCTGTTCCGGGACGACAAGAGTTATCCGTACCTCAAGATGACGGGTCTGGGTGGTGCCAGTGCGCAGAAGCTGCGCGCCCGGGACTCGGCGGCCGGCAGCGGCGCGCCCGGCACCGCTGTCGTGACGCTGTTCCCGCGCATCGCCTATTACCGCGGCGCGGTGGAAAAGAAGCACCGCTACTTCGGCCCTTATCCCAGCGCCTGGGCGGTCAAGGAAGCGATCCTGCTGTTGCAGAAGCTGTTTCGCCTGCGCACCTGTGAAGACACGGTTTTCGCCAACCGCACCCGGCCCTGCCTGCTGTACCAGATCAAGCGTTGCTCGGCCCCGTGCGTCGGGCATGTGTCGGCCGAGGACTATGCGCAGGACGTGGCCAACGCCGAGCGCTTCCTTCAGGGCGACGCGCGGCAGGTGCTCGAGCTGCTCGAAGCACGCATGGCGGCGCATGCCGAGCGGCTGGAGTTCGAGCAGGCGGCCGAGCTGCGTGACCAGGTGGCGGCGCTGTCCAGCGTGTTGCACCAGCAGTCGGTGGACAACGTGTCCGACCGCGACGTGGACATCCTGGCGGTGCGGGTGCAGGGCGGCAAGGCGTGTGTCAATCTGGCGATGGTGCGCGGCGGGCGCCACCTGGGGGACCGGCCGTATTTCCCGGTCCATGTGGAAGACGCCGCCGGTGTCTACAGCGTGGACGACGAAGCGCCTTCGGTGCTGCCGTCGGTGGAAGCGCAGGTGCTCGAGGCCTTCATCGCGCAGCATTACCTGGACGTGCCGGTGCCACCTTCGCTGGTGACCAGTGAGCCGGTGCGTGCCGCGCTGGTGGAAGCCTTGTCGATGCAGTCCGGCTTCAAGGTCGGCGTCGTGCACCAGCCACGCGAGCAGCGCCGCATCTGGCTCGAGATGGCACAGACCAACGCCGGTTTGCAGCTGGCACGGCTGCTGGCCGAGGAGGGCTCCCAGCAGGCCCGTACCCTGGCCCTGGCGCAGGCGCTCGACCTGGCGCCCGAGGACCTCGACGCGCTGCGGCTGGAATGCTTCGACATCTCGCACACCGCCGGCGAGGCCACACAGGCGTCCTGCGTCGTGTTCCAGCACCACAAGATGCAGCCCGCC
>JANMYG010000186.1:0-2936 GCA_031381865.1 Betaproteobacteria bacterium
ATCATCCAGAGCATGGTCGGGCGCGACAGCGAAGACATCAAGGACGCCGTGACCGGCGAGTTGAAGAACTACTTCCGGCCGGAATTCCTGAACCGGATCGACGAGACGGTGGTGTTCCACGCGCTCGACGCCAAACACATCGAGGCGATTGCCGCGATCCAGATCAAGGTGCTGCAGGAGCGGCTGGCCAAGATGGATCTGGAGCTGCAGATATCGTCCGCGGCGCTGGCCGAACTGGCCAAGGTCGGGTTCGACCCGGTGTTCGGCGCGCGCCCGCTCAAGCGCGCGATCCAGCAGCGCATCGAGAACCCGCTGTCCAAGCTGTTGCTGGAAGGCAGGTTCCTGCCCAAGGCGGTGATCCCGGTCGATGTGGACCCGATCCGCGCGCCGGGGCAGTTCAGCTTCGAGCGCGTGGTTCACTGACGCGCGTGCGGGGCCGTGCGGGCGGCGCGCGGCTCTTCCTGGAGGCCACTTGCCCGGATCGGCCCAGTTCAGCGCCAGGCGTTGGCGAACTTCGGGTTTGGCGAGGTCGGCCGGAGCAACGCGGTGGGTTGGAGGGTCTTGGAACTGGTGTCGGTGGCCCCGTTCGCCGGTAGTGTGGTGTCCTGCGAACAGCGATGGCAGGGGCTTGGGGACGCGAATCCGAGGTGCTGGCAATTGCTGACGCCACGGGCAGCGTGAACGCGGCGATGGGATCGCTACCTGACCGCGCCTTTCCCCCAACGAATGAATGGAAGACAATGACGCATGGACCCGATCGACCATGAGTTATTGAAACAGCTGGCCAGCAAGTACATCTGGTGGAAGACACCCGAAGAGGCGATCGCCACCCCCGAACGCGTGATGGCCCAGGTCATGAACATCGGGGATTTTGATGACATCCAGGCGCTGGCCCGCATGGTGGGCGACGAGATGCTGCGCCAGGTGCTCACCCATGCCGAAGCCGGGCAATTCGACCTTAGGTCCTGGGCCTACTGGCACTATCGACTGGGCCTGGCAGAGCTTGAACGTGTGCCGCCGCTGCCGCGCCGAGCATTTCAATGACCGGCCGATTTCTGCCCCGGATGGACATTCTGCCGGCGGCGCAGAAGTCATTGTGGCCGGAGTTGAGAAATGCCGCGGCGCTGGGGCTGGTTCTGTACGGCGGCACGGCGATTGCGCTGCGGTTGGGGCACAGGCAGTCGGTCGACTTCGATTTCTTTTCAGGTGGTGCGCTCGAACACGGCTTGCTTCGCAAGTCGCTGCCGTTCCTGGCGCGGTCCACGGTATTGCAAGACCGACCAAATGTGCTGACTGTCCATGTGCCGTCAGTGGGCGCGGCGAATCCCGGGGTCAAGGTTTCCTTTTTCGGCGCGATTGGTTTTGGTCGTGTCGGTGAGCCGGAGTTCACCAATGATGGTGTGTTGCTTGTGGCCTCGCTCGACGATCTGATGGCCACCAAACTGAAGGTCATCCTGCAGCGACCCGAAGCGAAGGACTACCGGGATATCGCGGCAATGCTTGAAGCGCAGGTGCGACTCGACCGCGGTCTGGCAAGCGCTCGGGAGTTGTTCCGGCCAGCATTCCAGCCCAGCGAGAGTCTGCGGGCGCTGTGTTTTTTTGGGGACGGTGACCTCGATACGTTGTCCGACAGCGAGAAGCGAACACTGGTCAAGGCCGCGAGTGAAGTTCGGGATTTGCCGGACGCGAAAATGCGGGACGGCGGGCTTGCTCCGGTGCTCTGATGGCGCGGTTGGTGCAGCGCACACTATTGGCCGCTGCCGTTTCGCACGCGGTTAGTATGTCCGCCAATACCTCGGCGCAACAGCCTTCATGAACACCACGCACAAGATACCCGACGGCTTTCGGCTGGCCCGCATCGGCGGCGACTTCCTGGTCCACAACGGGCCGTTGTACGGCAAATGGACGCCCGAAAAAATACTGCTCGGATTCGTGGTCGAGCAGCGCCACACCAACCCCCTGGGCATCTGCCACGGCGGCATGCTGGCCACCTTTGCCGACATGCTGGTTCCGTGTGCCAACATGTACGACCTGAGCCGCGAGCGCCGCTTCCTGCCCACCATCAGCCTGCAGATCGACTACCTCGGCCCGTCCCGCCTCGGGGCCTGGGTGCAGGGCGAGGCGCAAATCCTGCGCGTCACGCGCAACATGCTGTTCGGCCAGGGGCTGGTGAGCGCCGACGGCGAACCGGCGCTGCGCTTCAGTGGTGTCTTCAAGCTCGGGCCGCCATTTGGCGACGCGTTCAACGAGGACCCGTTGGGTCTCAAGCAGCCCGCGCCAGCCGTGTGACGGCGCGCTCCCCTGCGCTTGCGCGTCGACGAATGAAAACGAGCACCCCCGGCGGCAACGGATCTGGCGCAAAGACTGCCGTTCGGTATCAGCCCCGCCGGGCTTGGTACACGGCGCGCACGAGCAACGCGCACAGCGTCACCAGGCACAAGCCGGCACCGGCGTAGAACGTCGCCGCCGCGCCCCAGCCGTCCCACAACAGCCCGGCCAATACGCTGGCCAGCAGCATCGCCAGGCCGCTGACCAGGTTGAAGAATCCGTAGGCGGTGCCGCGCAGGTCGGCCGGTGCGGTGTCGGCCACCATGGTCGCCAGCAGGCCTTGCGTCATGCCCATGTGGATGCCCCACAGGGCCACGCCGCCCAGCACCGCCATCGGTCTGGTCGCGTTGGCCAGCACTAGGTCGGCGGCGATCAGCACCAGCAGGCCGAACGCCAGCAACCGGTGGTGCGGCATGCGGTCGGACAACTTGCCGAACGGATAGGCGCTTAGCGCGTAGACCACGTTCATCGCCACCATCACCAGCGGCACCAGCGCCATCGCGATACCGCTCTGCTGCGCACGCAGCACCAGGAAAGCCTCGCTGAAACGCGCCAGCGTGAACACCGCGCCAATCGCCACCACCCACCAGTACGCGGGCAGCAGCCGC
>JANMYG010000187.1:0-9181 GCA_031381865.1 Betaproteobacteria bacterium
GGCGGGCTCCAGCGCATCGGCCACTTCATGCCGGTCTTCCAACACCCGCGCCAGCGTGCGGCCCAGGGTGTCGAGCGACAGGATGGTGAAGGTCAGCACCAGGCCCGGAAACACCGCGTAGGTCGGCGAGTCGTGCAGGAACGACTTGCCGGTGCGCAGCATCTCGCCCCAGCTCGGCGTGGGCGGCGGAATGCCGATGCCCAGGAACGCCAGCGAGGCCTCGATCAGGATCGCCACCGACGACAGAATCACCACCTGCACCAGGATCGGGCTCCAGGAGTTGGGCAGCACGGTGCGGAACATGTTGTACGACGACGATCCGCCCAGCGCCTCCACGGCTGTGACGAAATCGCGCTTGCGCAGCGACAGCACCTGCGCCCGCGTGATGCGCGCGAAGCTCGGGATGCCAGTGATGCCCACCGCCACCAGCGCGGCCATCTGGCTGCGCCCGAGCACCGCGATCATGGCCATCGCGAACAGGATGCCCGGCAGCGACAACAACACGTCGACGAAACGCATCAGCAGCATGTCGCGCCAGCCGCCGAAAAAGCCCGCCACCAGCCCGATCGGCACCCCGACCACGGCGGCGATCGCGACCGCGCCGGCAGCCGTCAGCAGCGAGGTGCGCGCGCCGAACACCACCCGCGCCAGGATGTCGCGGCCGAGCTCGTCGGTGCCGAGCCAGTGCACCCTGCCCGGCGGCTGCAGCATGCTGGCGTAGTCCTGCGCCAGCGCATCGAAGGGCAGGATCCAGCGCGCCAGCGCCGAGGCCAGGATCATCAGCGCCAGGAACAACACGCTCAGCAGCGCGCCCTTGTGCGACAACACGCGCACCGCCACCTCACGCGTGCGACCAAGCCGGGCAGTCATGCCAATGGCCCGGCGTGGTGGCAGGCGACGTGGGTCGGCGAGCCGGGGTAGGCCACATACGCCGGCGCCTCGCGTCGGCACAGCTCGGTGGCCTTGAAGCAGCGCGGATGGAAATGGCAGCCACTGGGCGGCGCGGCCGGGTTGGGGATGTCGCCCTCGAGCAGGATGCGTTTGCGCGTGGCGCGCGCGCCCGGGTCAGGCACCGGCACCGCTGACAGCAGCGACTGGGTGTAGGGATGCACGGGCGTCCTGTACAGCGCTGCCTTGGTGCTCTCCTCGACGATGCGCCCCAGGTACATCACCGCCACCCGGTCCGAGATGTGCCGCACCACCGACAGGTCGTGCGCGATGAACAGGTAGGCCAGGGAGAGCTCGTGCTGCAGGTCCTGAAGCAGGTTGATCACTTGGGCCTGGATCGACACATCGAGCGCGGCCACCGGTTCGTCCAGTATCAGCAGCCGCGGCTTGAGCGCCAGTGCGCGCGCGATGCCGATGCGCTGGCGCTGCCCGCCCGAGAACTCCTGCGGGTAGCGGTTGACCATGGTGCGCGACAGGCCCACCAGCTCGAACAGCTCGGACACCCATGTCGCGCCGCCGAGTTCGTCGTACAGGCCATGGATGCGCAGCGGCTCGGCCACGATGTCGCCGACCGACAACACCGGGTTGAGCGAGGAATACGGGTCCTGGAAGATGTACTGCATGTTGCGGCGCACCCGGCGCATGCCGTCGCGCGACAGGCCGGTGATGTCCTGCGCGTCGAACGACACGCGCCCGCCGGACTTCGGCACCAGGCCCATGATGGCGCGCCCGGTAGTGGTCTTGCCGCAGCCGGACTCGCCCACCAGCCCCACGGTTTCACCGGCGTGCACGACCAGGCTCACGCCGTCCACCGCACGCACCCAGCCGGTGCGCCGACGCAGCAGCCCGGACTTGACCGGGTAATACACCTGCAGGCCCTGCACCTCGAGCAAGGGCTGGCTCACCGTGGCCGCGGCCGGCATGCCTGCATGCGTGGCGACCTGCGCCCCGGGCTCGGTGTCGGCCAGCAGCTGCGCGACCTCGTCAGAAAAATGGCAGGCGCTGGCGTGGCCGTCGCCGACCTCGCGCAGCGCCGGGTCCTGCGATGCGCACACCGCGCGCTCGCGCCCGATGGCGCAACGCGGATGGAAGCTGCAGCCGCTTGGCAGCTGCGCAGGCGTGGGCGGCTGGCCGATGATCGGCACCAGCCGAGCATCGACGGTGTCGATGCGCGGAATGCTGCGCAGCAACCCCACCGTATACGGATGGCGCGGGCGCTTGAAGATCTCCTCAACCGGGCCGGATTCGACGATGCGCCCGCCATACATCACCGCCACCTGGTGTGCGACCTCGGCCACCACGCCGAGGTCGTGCGTGATCAGGATCACGGCTGCGCCGGTGTCGGCCTGGCGTTTCGCCAGCACCGCCAGCACCTGCGCCTGTACCGTCACGTCGAGCGCGGTGGTGGGTTCGTCGGCGATGATCAGCCGCGGCCGGCCCGACATCGCCATCGCGATCACGGCGCGCTGGCGCATGCCGCCGGAGAACTGGTGCGGGTACTGGTTGGCGCGATTCTGCGGGTCGGGGATGTCGACCTCGCGCAGCAGTTCCACCGCGCGCTGCGCCGTCTGGCCGGGGGCGACCTGCCCGTGCGCCACCTGCCCTTCGATCACCTGCCGACCGATCGGGAACACCGGATTGAGCGTGGTGGTCGGGTCCTGGAACACCATGCCGACGTCGCGCCCGCGCATCCGGCGCAGCGACTCGGCGTCCAGCGTCGTGACCTCCACGCCCTCGAGCTGGATCGAGCCCAACACCTGCGCCGTTGGCGGCAACAGGCCGCTGATGGCCAGCGAGGTGACGCTCTTGCCGGAGCCCGACTCGCCGACGATGCCCAGCACCTGGTTGGCGTCGACGTCGAAGTCGATGCCACGCACCGCCGGCACCGCCCGGCCGGACCCGACAAACGTGACCGTCAGTCCACGGACACGGAGCGTCAACGGAACCCTATGGTGCGGAAGATGGGCATGTTGTCGATCTCGCGCACGATGCCGCCGACGTTCTTGGCGGCCACGATCAGGCCGATGTCGTAGGTGTTGGTCGGGATGGCGAACGCCGACTCGACCAGCACCTTGTTCAGGTTGTCGTAGGCCGCCTTGACCTCGGCACCGGTGCCGAAGGTGTTCTCGACGCGCTCGATCGCGGCCACGTAGGCCGGGTGCGGGTGCGGGTCGCCCAGCACCGGGTTCTTGGCGGTGCGGTAGATGCTGTTAGTGGCCACGCGGGTCGGGAACTTCTGGATGTTGCCGATGCCGCCGAACAACGCGAAGAACTTGCCGGCCAGCAGCGCGGTGGTGAACTCGGGCGTACCCAGCACGTCGAGCTCGACGTTGACACCGACCTTGGCCAGCGTGCTCTGCACCACCTGGCTGATGGCGGTCGAGGACGGGTCGCCGCCGTTGACCAAGATCTTCCAGCCGTTCATCTCGGCCTGCGACAGGCCCGATTCCTTGAGCAGCGCGCGCCCTTTCTCGAGGTCGAACGCGTACCGGGTGTCGTAGGACTTGTCGCCCGCCGGGCTGGCCGGCGCCCACGGCAGCGCGGTGACCTGGCCCAGGCCGGCGTAACCGACCTGCAGGATCGCATTGCGGTCCATCAGGTAGTTGAAGGCCTGGCGGAACTTCTCGTTGCGAAACGGCCCCATCGTGGTGTTGATGCGGAACACCTGTACCAGCGGCCCGGGGCCCTGGACCAGCTGGAAACCCGCGCTGCGCAACCGCAGCGCCTGTCGGGCAACGTCACCGTACATCATGTCGACGCCACCGGACTCGAGCGCGGCGGCGGCCGAGTCCTTGTCGCTGAAAAAGGTCAACACGACCTCACTCAGGATTGGTTTCTCCGCTCGCCAGTACCTGGGATTCGCGACCATACGCACGCGTTGGCCCAGTACGCGCTCGGCCAGCATGAATGGCCCGGTGCCGGCCGGTTTGGCTTCCACCGTCTCGATGCCGGCGGGTTCGATCGGCGAGATGAACTGCAGCAGGTCGGTGATCTGCTTGTCCGGCACCGGTTTGTTGAAGTTGAGCCGGATCGTGTACGGGTCGACCACGGTCCAGTCCTTCACCGGCGACATGGTGGCGAACAGGTTCTTGCCGAGTTTGGGGTCGGCCGCCTTCTTGAGCGTGGCCGACACGGCTTCGGCGTTGAACGGCGCGCCGCTATGGAAGGTCACGTCGCGGCGCAGCGTCAGCGTGACCGAGTTGTTGCCCGCCCCGACCGTCCACGCCGACGCCAGGCTGGGCACCGCCTGCCCCTCGGGGGTGTACTCGATCAGGCTGTCGTACAGGCTCTTGATCAGCGGGAAGTTCTGCGACGAGAACTGCGCCGGGTCGAAATTGACAATGTCGGCCAGGATCGCCACGCGCAACAGCCCGCCCTTGAGAGCCTGCGCCTGCGCCGGCAAGGGGGATACCAGCGTCGTCGCGGCGAGCGCCAGCGATGCTGCCAGGACGGTGCGCCGGGCAATGGTTGGTTTCATGGTGCGGGTTCTCCTCTTGGGTTGGACATCAGTGCGCGACCATCATTGCGCGGCGCGGCGCCAGTCGTCAATAGGGTCTAACGGGTACATCGGACGCGGAATGCGCGACCACGGCAGGCCAAACACATCCGACTGCCCGGGCCCGCTGGTATCGACCCGGATCACCTGCGACGAGATGGGTGCGAAGTACTGGAAGTTCGAGGCGGTCTTGAGCACGGCCATCTTGTATTGCGCCGGATCGATGCCCATCCACTCGTAGACCTCGGGCAGGTTGCCCGCAACGCCGCGCAGCTCGCTGACCAGCAGCGTGACGGGCCCAACCTGGAACACCACGCTGCAGCCCATGTCGATTTCCGCCTGGTAATAGTCGCGCAGAGGCACCATGCCGCGGCGGATGCGACCGACGCTGCCGGTCACGGTGAGTGGCTGGAAGAACTTCGGGGCCGCATGGCCGCCCACCGCCAGCGTCACGCGCGCGCCCTCGCCAGCCGCCACCAGGGCGGCCACGGTCTCGGGCTCGATCAGCGGCATCAACACCGGGCTGCGAATTCCCAGGCGCAGGATCGACTCCAGGATCAGGTTGCTGTCGCCCGAGGAGCCACCGAACACCGTGTCGCCGGTATCGCTGAGCACCACCACACCGTGCTCTGCCTGTTCCGCCATGCGCACCGCATCGTCGATCGGAACGGCCTCCTTTTTCTGGAACTCCGCGCGCAGCGACCAGGCCAGGTCAGCCAGTTCGTGCGCCAGTTTCCCGGCCAGCGCCGGGTCGTTGTCCGTCACCACCACCGTGGCCCACCCGGCCTCGGCCACGTCGAGCCAGGGCTGCATCGGGTAGTTGGAGGCCTGCAGCACGCGCGGGTCGGCCTCCATGGCGCGCGCGCGGTCGAACCAGACCTTCATCGGCCCGCGCGCGGTGAGGAACTGCTCCTGGTGCGACAGCAGCGGCAGCTTGCGCCACGCCATCACCGGTCGCGCGCCGCCGAACAGGATCTTGAGCACCAGCGCGGCGCCGATGCGCCCGGTGTCGTACGGGTCGTGCGGCTGGGTGCGGTGGCCGACGATCGCGGTGCTCAGCGCCACCATCTTGCGCGTGACGTTGCCGTGGTGGTCCAGCCCCAGCACGATCGGCAGGTCCGGCCCCAGCACCGCGCGGCAGGTCTCGAGTTGTGCGCCCTCCACATCGTCGATGCCATCCGCGGCACAGGCCCCGTGCAGCTGCAGCGACAAGGCGTCGATGGGCCCGGCGGCCTGCAGGCCGAGGCGGATCTTCTGCTCGAAGAATCGGTAGGCGTCGGCGGTGATGCGCCCGCCCGCGACGGCCCAGCCACGCACGATGGGAACGACCTCGATGGCGCGGCCCGACTGCGCTATCGCATCCAGAAAACCGCCGATCTCGCCCACGCCATGGAACTGCTCGGCGATCGCGGCGCCCTCGACGATGCCGAACGACGCATAGTCGCGCAGGGTCGTGGGAACCGGATTGAAATCGTTGGTTTCCTGGCCGATATGGATCAGCGCAACTCGCATCTTTTTCATGATAGCCATTGCCCTCCTGGCGCCCCGCTCAGCCGCGTTTCATGCGACGAAACAAGCCCTGCGGCCGTCATGGCGCACCGCCGTGCCGGCGCACCTCGGCCAGCGCGCCTTCGATGGCCAGCAGCACGCCCGCCATGTCGTGCGCGCCGTGCACCGCCGAAAAGCCATGGTGCGCGGCGGGCTGGAAGAAAACCCCCTGCGCGAAGCAGGCGCGGATGAATACCTGCTCGGCCGCGTGGTCCCTGAGCGCCGCCTGCCGGTAGTTGGCGACCGCATCACGGACGCCGAAATACAGGCCGAAGCGCGGCCCCAGGAACTGCAGGCGCACCGCCACGCCGCTGCGCGCGATCAGCGCCTGGAAATCGCGGTAGAAAGGCGCGCACAACGCGTCCAGGCGCTCGTAGAAGCCGGGGCTGCCATACACCCCGAGCGCCGCGTGCGCAGCCAGCACCCCGGTCAGGTGGGCCAGGTAGGTGCCGCTCATCTGGCTTTCGCCCAATGGCTTGAGGTGGCGCATGACGGAGCGCCTGCCGGCCAGGGCGCTGATCGGCATGCCGGCGCCAAAGGCCTTGCCCAGCACGCACAGGTCCGGCGTGACCCCCAGGTACTGCTGCGCCCCGCCCGGAGCCATGCGAAAGGCCGTCAGCACCTCGTCGAAAAACAGCAGCGCACCGTGGCGCTGGCACAGCTCGCGGCACAGCTGCGCAAAACCGGGCAGCGGCTCGATGCAGCCCTGGTCGTAGTTGACCGGCTCCATCAGCAGCGCCGCCACCTGGTCGCCATGCGCCGCAAAAGCGGCCACCAGCGCCGCGGGGTCGTTGAACGGCACCACGATCACGTCGTCGCGCGTGGTGGCCGGCACACCCGCCGACTCGGCATACGGCAGCGGCCGCTGCGCCGGGCCGGCCTGGTCCAGCGGCGGCATGACGCTGAAATTGAGCGCGTCCGCATAACCGTGGAAATGGCCCTCGAACTTGATGAACTTGTCGCGCCCGGTGGCGCAGCGCGCCAGCCGCAGGCCATGCATCACGGTCTCGGTGCCCGAGCCGGCGAAGCGAACCATCTCGGCGCACGGCACCAGCTCCCCCACGCGTTGCGCCAGCCGCGACTGGTGCACGGTCTCACAGGCGCACAGGATGCCCAGGTCGAGCGCAGTGCCGACCGCGGCCTTGATGGCCGGATGGTTGTGCCCCAGCAGCGACGCGCCGTGGGAGGTGCACATGTCGATGTACTGGCGGCCCTGCAGGTCGTAGAGGTAGGCGCCGTCGCCACGCGACACGTAGAAGGGATGGCCGATCGCCGCGTTGGCGCGCGCGGACGCGCACACGCCGCCGGGCAAGCGCTGGCTGGCCACCTGGAACTGGTCCGCCCCGGTGTGCACCATCGCCTCGTCTTGCGGCCCGCCGCGCCGCTACAGGATGCCGAAGCGCCTGAACACGACCGCCAGCGGCTCGCCGGTGCGCAATGCGTCGCGGGTATGGTTCTCGCCGGTCACTTTTTCCAGCGCGCGCGACAGGACTTCATGCTCCTGCGCGCGCGGCACCACCACCACGCCGTCCACATCGCCGAACACGATGTCGCCCGATTCGATGCGCACGCCGGCGCATTCCACCGGCACATCGCGTTCCACCATGCGCGCGCGGCCCTTGGTGTCGAGTGGCCCGATGCCGCCCTGGAACACCGCGAACCCCATCTCCCGGATCTGGCGCACGTCGCGCACCAGCCCGTCGGTGACGCAACCGGCCGAACCACGCGCCATCGACGCAGTCGACAACAACTCGCCCCAGGGCGCGATGCGCTCGGTCGGGCCGTTGCACGCCAGCACCACGACCTCGCCGGGCAACAGGTCGTCCACCAGCGCGATCTCCACCTCGTACGGGTTCTCACCGTCGCGCAGCGCATAAGCCGGCATGTACAGCCCGGTGCGGGCACGCCCGACCAGCACACGGGTGTCGTCGAGCGGGCGCACGAAGGGCCGCATCGCCCGGCGCGCCAGCCCCAGGCTGTCCATCACGTCCGACAACACCGCCGCACTGAGCGAGCGCCACAACGCCGGGTCGAGTTTTTCCATGGGGGCTCCTTTGGGTGGGTGGTGGTGCGCCGTCTGTGTTGCAGATGCTCGGAAAATCGGGCCATGCTACCCGAGCTGCAGGCCGCGCCGACCACGCCAAATGCGCCCGGCACGACCGCGCCATCAGGGTTTTCCTGTGGTGCGCGCGCGCACTTGGGCGTATATTGGTCCGGATATTCTGGGGTGGGAAATGACGCTCGATCGCCGCTACGTGGTGACACCGGTCCACAAGTCCATGCAACTGCTCGACGCACTGGTTGCGAGCAAGGCACCGATGACGCTGTCCGACCTGGCTTCGTGCACCGCGCTGCCCAAGACCACCGCGTTCCGTTACCTGTACACGCTGCGCGCCTCCGGTTTCGTGGGCTACGACGAGCGCACCGAGCGGTATGTGATCGGCCCGCGCGTCGCGGTGAGCCGGCCCCTGCCGGCCTACGCCGAACGCATCCGCCAGATCGCCCAGCCCACGCTGCTGCGCCTGCAGCGCCAGTTCAACGAGACCGTCAACCTGGGCATACCGGACGGTGGCGAGATCGTCTACATCGACATGGTGGGCTCGAGCCGGCTGCTGCATGCCGAGGCGATGATCGGCAAGCGCGATCCGCTGCACTCCACAGCGCTGGGCAAGGCGATCCTGCTGACACTGGGCGAATCCGAGCTCGACCGCACCGTGCCGCGGCGCATGGCCGCGCGCACGCCGCACACGATCACCAACCGCGAACGCTTCATGGACGAGATCGCCATCAGCGCGGCGCGCAACTACGCGCTCGACATGGAAGAAAACGAGCTCGGCGCGCGCTGCGTCGCGGCGGCCATCTACGAGCCCGGCCAGCGCAGCGCGATCGCGGCCATCAGCATCTCGGGCCCGACACCGCTGATGCCGATGGAAACGCTGGCGCGCATGGGCCGGGAACTGGCCCGCACGGCGGGCACGATCAGCGTGCCGCTGGTGCCGGGCTAGCAGCGCACCGGCACGACGCACAGCTGTTTCACCGAACGAAACAGCTAAAACCCGGTCGGCGGATTGGGTGCCTGGGTCCGCGCAATGTTTCGCGGCCACCCAGCCACCCACGGCGAACCGGTTCAGGCGCCGCCATCGGCCCGAACTAGAACTGTAGCCCCGCCAAGCGACACTGGTGCATCGT
>JANMYG010000209.1:0-2248 GCA_031381865.1 Betaproteobacteria bacterium
GCAAGGCGGCGCGGTGGCGGTGCTGTACCTGACATTGTTCGTCGCGTTCCGGTTCTTCGGCGTGCTGGCCGTGGGGCCGGTGTTCGCGCTGATGGTGGTGGTCGCGGCGCTGGCCGCGGCGCTCGCGGTGCTGCAGAACGCACGTGCTCTCGCCGTGATCGGTGCGCTCGGCGGCTTCGCCGCGCCGCTGCTCATCTCCACTGGCAGCGGCGACCATGTGGCGCTGTTTGCCTACTACTTGGTGCTCGACCTCGGCATTGCCGCGGTGGGCTGGCACCGCACCTGGCGTTCGCTCAACCTGATCGGTTTTCTGGGGACCTTCATCGTCGCCACGGCCTGGGGCGTGCTCAAGTACCAGCCCGAGCACTACGCCAGCAGCCAGGCCTTCCTGATCGCATTCTTCCTGCTGTTCGTGGCCGTCATGCTGATGCCCACGCGCATGCAAGACAGGCCGGTGGGCGCCGACACCGGGCCGGTCGACCAATGGGTGCAGGGCGCGCTGCTGTTCGGCGTGCCGACCATCACCTTCGTGCTGCAACACGGCCTGGTGCGCGACACCGAATACGGCACCGCCATCTCTGCCCTGCTGCTGGCGGCCTTCTACGTCGCGCTCGCCGCCTGGATGCGACAGCGCCCGCGCCTGGCGGTGGGTTTCGAGGCCAGCCTGGCCATCGGCACGGTGTTCCTGACGCTCGTGATCCCGTTCGCGCTCGACGCGCGCAGCACCGCGGGCGCTTGGGCGCTCGAGGGCGCGGGGCTGGTGTGGCTGGGCCTGCGCCAGTCGCGCGGCGCCCCACGCCTGTTCGGCTACGCCTTGCTGCTGCTGGCCGGTGGCGCCATGGTGTTCGCACACGGCCGCCACGGCATACCCAGCGCAATCTTCAACGCCTATTTCTTCAACGGCCTGATGGCGGCGGCGGCGTCGCTCGCCGCCGCATGGTTCGTCAGCCGGCGGGCCTTGCCCGCCGCCGCGCGCGCCGACTCGCTGGCCAGCCACGAGGGCTTGGCCGAACCGCTGCTGATCGCCTGGGGCACGTTGTGGCTGCTGGCGGCGGTGGGTTTGCAGATCGACAGCTTCGTCAGCACCCGCCTGGTAACAGCGGCGTGGCTGGCCACGTTCAGCGCCATCGCGCTGCTCTACACGCTGCTTGCGGTGCGCCTGGACTGGCAGCGCATCGGCCTGCCGGTGGCGGCCCACGCACCGCTGCACCTGCTCGGCGCCGTGGCTGCGGCGGCGGTGCTGGCGCGGCCTTTGCAGGACGGCGGCTGGTGGGCCTGGCCGGCGGCGCTGCTGGCCCATGGCGTGGTCCTGTGGCGGCTGGCGCCGCAGTGGCCGGCCCTGGTGCGCGACCTGGTGCATGCCATCGGCGTGCTGGTGCTGGCCGTGGTCGGTGCGCTGCAGGGCCGCGCCGTCACCGCCGACTGGGGCGACGCCGCCAGTGCCTGGCCGTGGCTCGGCTGGCTGGTCGTGCCGGCCGCGTTGCTGATGGTCCTGCCACGCCCGTCCAGCGCACAGCGCTGGCCCGTGCGCGGCGCACCGGTGGCCTACCAATGGCTCGCGTCCCTGGTGCTCACGGCCGGCCTGCTGCTGTGGACGCTGCTGGCCAACGTCGCCTCCGACGGTTCGGCCAAGCCGCTGCCGCACCTGCCCCTGCTCAACCCGCTCGATCTGGGTGTGGGCGTGGCCCTGTTCGCGTGCTGGTGGTGGCTCGGCAGCGCGGTGGCGCGCCGCGGTCTGAACGACGCGCCGGCCGCGCCGGCGGCCGTGATCGGCGCGGCGGGTTTTGTGTGGGTCAATGCCATGCTGATCCGCGCCTTCCACCACTACGGCGGCGTGCCGTACCAGGTCGATGAATGGTCGCATTCGCTGGCGGTGCAGACCGGCATCACGCTGTTGTGGACGCTCGGCGCACTGGTGCTGATGTGGCTGTCGGCCAGGCGCACCATGCGCCTGCCGTGGATGGTGAGCGCCGCGCTGCTGGCCGCGGTAGTACTCAAGCTGTTCCTGGTGGACCTGTCGGGCTCCGGCACCGTTACACGTATCGTCTCATTCATCGGTGTCGGACTGCTGATGCTGGTCATCGGTTACGTGGCGCCGCCGCCGAGCGAGGGAGATCGCCATGTTGCGACCTGATCACACCACCGTGGCCGGTGTGTTGTGCGCGGCACTGCTGGCGGCAACACCGGCGCACGCCGATGAGCCGGCCTACCGCTACCAGGCGCCGATCCGCGTCGACCAGCCGGCCGC
>JANMYG010000246.1:0-6208 GCA_031381865.1 Betaproteobacteria bacterium
CTGGGCGAAGCCACCAAACTCACGGCGCAGGAGTCGCGCACCTTCGTCCAGCGGGTCGTGGAACGCGTCGCCGGGCGGGTGCCGGTGGTGGTGGGCGCCTCGTCACCGGGCTTCGCCGCCATGCGCGAACTGGCCGACGACGTGATGTCCATGGGCGCCGCGGGCGTGATGGTCGCGCCGGCGTCGACGCTGCGCACCGACGACCAGATCCTGGCCTATTTCGCCATGGTGTGCGAGACGCTCGGCCCGCGCGTGCCGTGGGTGCTGCAGGACCACCCGGTGTCCACCGGCGTGCAGATGTCGACCGGCGTGGTGGTGCAGATCCTGAAGAACTCGCCGACCTGCGTGATGCTCAAGCACGAGGACGCGCCAGGCCTGGCCAAACTGTCGGCCATCCGCGCCGCCACCACGCGCGGCGATCTGCGTCGGGTGTCGATCCTGACCGGCAACGGCGGCGGCCTGTTCCTGCCCGAGGAACTCACACGCGGCGCCGATGGCGCAATGACCGGTTTTGCGTACCCCGAGATGATGGTCGGTGTCTGCCGTGCACACGCGGCCGGCGAGGTGGAGCGCGCCCACGACATCTTCGACGCCTACCTGCCGCTGGCGCGTTACGAACAGCAAAGCGGCATCGGCCTGGCGGTGCGCAAACACCTGATGGTGCAGCGCGGCGTGATCGCGTCTGCCACGCTGCGCAAGCCAGGGCCGAAACTGTCGCCGGCCGATGTTGCCGACATCGACCGGCTGGTTCGGCGCCAGTCCGCGCGACTGCGGGAGATCGGGGCGGATTGAAAGCCGGGCCGATGCGCGGGGCGGCCGGCCTGCCGCTCGGCGCGATCACAGTGGCCTCACAAATTCATGAAATTCGAACAACGTATGTTGGATTTTCTTGGTTTTTGCCCTAAGCTTGGCACATGCTCGCCCGTCGCCACATGCAAGCCGCCATCCGCACCGCGCTTGGACGCTCGCGCGCCGTCGTGCTCAACGGGCCTCGGCAGTCCGGCAAGAGCACCATGGCGCAGACCTTTGTGAGTCGGGATTCACCCAACTATTTCGATCTTGAAAACCCGTTGCAGGCGGCGCGTCTGGCGCAGCCCATGGCTACGCTTTCACGCTTGCAGGGGCTGGTGGTGATCGACGAAGTGCAACGCGAGCCTGGTCTTTTTCCGCTGCTGCGGGTCCTGATCGATCGTAGCGACGCGCCGGGTCAGTTCCTGTTGCTGGGCAGCGCTTCGCCGGCACTGCTTCGCCAGGCCGGCGAGTCATTGCTGGGCCGGGTGGAGACGCTGGAGGTTGGCGGCTTCGACGTCGCCGAAGTCTGCGGCCCGGCGGGCAACCGCGTCGACGACGCGATCGAACAGTTGTGGCTGCGCGGTGGTTTTCCACGCTCCTATCTGGCCGCGTCGGACGCCGACAGCATGGCGTGGCGCACCAGCGCCATTTCAAGCCATGTCGAAGTCGATCTGCCGCAGTTCGGTGTCAATATCGCCGCCCCGGCGATGCTGCGCTTCTGGCGCATGCTGGCGCATTACCATGGGCAAATATGGACCGCGGCCGACCCGGCGCGCTCACTCGGCGTGTCGGAGCCGACCGTGCGGCGTTACCTCGACACGCTGACGCAGACCCTGATGGTGCGCCAGTTGCAACCTTGGCACGAGAACCTGGGCAAGCGGCAGGTGAAGGCACCCAAGATCTACTTCCGCGACACCGGGTTGCTGCACGCGCTCATGGGCGTGACAACGCTACCCGACTTGCTCACCCATCCGCGCTGCGGCGCAAGCTGGGAAGGTTTTGCGCTCGAGCAGGTGTTGCGTCTGGCCAAACCCGACGCAGCGCATTTCTGGGCCACGCACCAGGGCGCGGAGCTTGATCTGCTGATGTTCAAGGGCGCGCGGCGCATCGGCGTCGAATTCAAGCGTGCTGATGTGCCCCGGTTTACGCGTTCCATGCGCATCGCAATCGACGATTTGAAACTGGACGCGTTGTATGTTGTGTATCCAGGCGAGCAGCGTTTCAGGCTGATGGAAGCCGTCGAGGCCGTTCCATTGTGGGCGTTGCTGCCTGTGAGCACGGTCAAATAATGCGCACGCGGCGCAGGACAAGACCGGCCAGGTTGGCAGATCGCAGCGAAACGTCAACTCCCGCACGGTGCAGTTGCCGCAGCGCCACGAATCGATATCGGCGACTTCATTCGTGTGGTCAAAACCTGGCCACGCCGAAATTCGCGTGATTGAAACCCGGTGGTCCCGGTGGCCAGCAACGCGCGCTGACCGCCATGCAGCGTATTGACGTCAACTTCAGCCGTCTGCAATGCGGCCCTGCTCGCCAGGCCCTGAACTCGCCAGCGGACAATTGCTGGCCGCATTGACGATCGTCAACGCCATGGTTGCAATAGTGTTGCCTCGTGACCATTTTCGGTGGTAGCTTGCATCCCGTGAGCTTTTGGGAGGAATGCCATGCACCCGACACCGTCTGCTGTTCGCGGCAATACATCATTGTTCGGCCATAGTTTGTGGCCGCTTCAAGGCGCCTTTCCTGCGCGACTGACCGCGTTGCTGGCGTTGCTGGCCGCTCCATCGCTCGCGCTGGCCACGCCCTACTCGCCGCTGGCTTGGCAGACCCGCATCGACAACCATGCGAACCAGGTCTTCACCGGGCAGCGCAAGCACACGACCTGGGTGCGTGACCGCAACCGCAATTTCATCGACGACGAGATCGAGGCGCGCTTCAAGCCGGGCGAAGTCGTCAACGTCACGGTCGACCTGAACCGGGTAATCACGCCCGCGGAACTCGAACGCGTGTTCGCGCGTTTCGGGGCCGTCCGCCACGTCGGCCAGCTGGTGACTTTCATCCTGCTCGACCGGGTCAAGGTGGCCGACCTGAGCGCGCTCGCGGCCCGACCCGAGGTGGCGATGGTCGAGTGGCGAGCGCCCGACGTGCCCGAGATGGACATCGCCTCGCGTGCCATCCAGGCGCGCCAGAGCACGGTCTACGCCGGGCTGTCGGCGCAGGACCAGGGCCTCACGGGCGCGGGCATCAACATCGCGATCGTCGACGGCGGCGTCGACGACGGCGCGGCCTCGGCCTTCACCGGGCTGCGAAACCTGACGTTCGTGGCCGGTTACGACGCGACGGATGCCACCGATACCGGCACCGGCACACGCAACCCGGCGCAGCTGGCTGGCTTCAGCCACGGCTCGGTCATGGCGGCGATCGCGCTCGGCCGGGCCGCGCCGGGCCATGCCTGCCGCACTACTGCCACTGCAACCGCCGGCGCCGACTGCGCTGGCATCGCTCCGGGCGCCGGTCTGGTGGATGTGAAGATGTGCACGCGCGACAGTGCCGGCGATTTGTTGTGCGATCCCGAGAAGGCGCTCGACTGGATCGGCACCCGTGCTCAAACTTTCCAGATCCGGGTCGTCAACTATTCGTTCTCACGCTGCGGCGACGACGACGGCACCAGCGCGCTGGCCCAGTTGGCAAACTACCTCGGCGCGCGCGGCCTGGTGTTCGTGGCGTCGACCGGCAACGCGCCCTCGAATGCCAGCTGTGTCACGCCGCAGTCACCACAGGTGCCCATCGGTGGCCGGTTGACCCAGGCCCCGGCCTCGGGGTCGGACGTGATCTCTGTCACCGGCAGCAACGACAACAGCAGCATCGTGCGCACCGACGACGCCGTTTTCACGAGCCACTTCGTGGGGCCGCGCAAGGACTGGAACTCGATGCAACCCGACATCTCCGCTCTCAAGCCCGACATCGCCGCACCGCAGAACATGACGCTGTTTCAGTCCGGCACCACGCAGCTCACAGGAATCCAGGGCACGTCGCCAGCGGCGGCGGTGGTATCGGGCGCCGCCGCGCTGTTGCTGCAGAAGTACCCGGGCATGGGCGCCGACAGCGTCAAGCAGGCGCTGCTCGGCGCGGCGGACAGCTCGCGCAATACCGCCTACTCCACCAGCACCGGCAACTGGGACATCGCGCTCGGCGCCGGCCTGCTCAATGTGGGCGGGGCGATCAACACCGCGGTGGCGCAGGCGAGCAATCCGCGCTTCGTCAACTGTAAGACGCCGTCGGCCAGCGGTCCGGGCCAGTTGTGCGAATTGCGCAATGCCCAGCCGGTATGGTTCAACGATACCGACATCCAGTCCACCTCGACCCCGCAGGTGGGCGTGCAGACCACCATCCGTGCGCACGTCATCAACCAGGGCACAAATACGGCGACCTTCGTCGTGAAGTTCGGCGTCTACATCTTCGGCACTGGCAACAACCAGTTCCACCACATCGGCACCAAACAAGTCACCTTGGCGCCGAACACCGACCGGTGGGTGACGATGGACTGGACTCCCGCTGCAACCAACCACCAGTGCGTGCAGGTCGCGATCGCGTCCGGGCTCGACAACGACTACAGCGACAACCTCACGCAGCGCAACTTCCAGGTGCTGCCTTCGCAATACACGCTGCGCGTCGAGAACCCGTTGTTCGTGCCGGCGCGCCTCGATGTCGAAGCCAGGTCGCAGCGCGCGGGCTGGGCCTGCCGCCTGAGCGACCGGAGCTTCACGCTCGATCCGTTCACCAACCGGGCGCGCGAGGTGACGATCAACTTCGATGCGCCGGCGCGCAGCCGCGTCGGGCAGCAGGCAGATTGCGATGTGGCGGTGTACGCCACCCCGATGGACGGCCGGGAGCGGCGGCTGGTCGGCGGCGTGACGGTGCGCACCTTCGTGCCGCGGGTCTGCCGCGCCTATGGCGAACTGGTGGACCAGGACGGACGGCCGGTCGCCGGGGCCAGCGTGCGCGTGGGCCGCGTGAAGGCGGGCGCGCCAGAGTCCGGCAAGGCCACCATCGGGCCCAGCGTATCGGCCACCACCGACCGCGACGGCGTGTACAGAGTGGCGGTCGCATCGGGCGCGCTCCACCGCTTCACGGTGCAAAAACGCGGCGTCGGCAGCGGCACGCTGGTGCTGCGACCGGGCTGCGGCCTGGCGGTGGATCGGCTCGTGCTGGGCCTCGACGGCCTGCACTCCAAGGCGCTGCGTTATACCGACGCGAGCGAGTAAGGCAGGCGCTCAGGGCGGCAAGCGCAACCGGTGGAGTTGCGCCAGCGCCAGTTCCCCCGCATGCCGCGCCAGGGCCGGCTTCCCGCCCGCCAAGGTTCGTCCCGAGCTTGCGACGCGGCACCGTAGCGGCTAAGATGTGTATGCAAGCACTCCGGAGTACACACTATGCGGACGAACATCGTGATTGACGACAAGTTGATGAAAGATACCCTGAAGTCGACCGGACTGAAGACCAAGCGCGAGGCCGTGGAGCTTGGCCTGCGCACCCTGCTTCGCCTGCGACAACAGGAAGAAATTCGGCGCTTCCGGGGCAAGTTGGCGTGGCAGGGCGACCTCGATGGGATGAGGACGGACAAGTGATCCTGGTCGATTCAAGTGTCTGGATCGACTACTTTCGCGGCAACGCGACGCGGCAGACTGAAAGCCTCGACAGCCTGCTGGGGGCAGAACCGCTGGCCGTGGGCGATTTGATCCTGGTCGAATTACTTCAGGGCTTCCACAACGAGCGGGATTTTCGGCAGGCCAAAAAACTGCTCACGTCGCTGACCGTGGTGGACCTTGGCGGGCAGCAGATGGCCGTTCAGGCCGCGCAGAACTACCGCAGGCTTCGCCTGCAGGGCGTCACGGTGCGCAAGACCATCGATACCGTCATTGCCACCTATTGCATCGAAAATCGATGGCCGTTGCTGCACGCCGATCGCAACTTCGACCCGTTCTGCGAACATCTTGGCCTGCGCTCGGTGGTACCGCACACCTGACCGGGGCGGGCACGACGACCGGCGCTTGCGCGGCGCAAGGCGATCCGGCCCGCAACGCTAACTCTCCCGCAGCCGCCTGAGTTGCGCCAGCGCCAGCTCCCCCGCGTGCCGCGCCAGGGCCGGATCGAACCAGTCATCGGCCGCGCTGTGCGGCAAGGTCGCCCGCATCGCGTCCAGATTGGCGCGCATGCGCACGGCGTCGACCTGCAGGCCTGGCAAGGCGCCGGCCAGCGCGCGCGCGCTGCCGTGCGTCGACATCACCAGCGCCGGCCATTCGGCCAGTTCGGCCTGCCACGCACCCAGGGCGCGTTCGTGCTCCTGCGGCATCGCCGCCAGCAACGCGGCGATACGTTGCGGCGCGCGCTGCGCGGCGGCGATCGCCACCATGCACGC
>JANMYG010000254.1:0-2009 GCA_031381865.1 Betaproteobacteria bacterium
GTGGGCCTTGATGGCCTTGCCGAACAGCAGGCCCAGCACCACGGCCGGCAGGAACGCGATCGCCACGTTGAGCGCGAAGCGCCGCGCCTGTGCTTGCGTCGGCAGCGCCACCACGGTGTCGCGAATCTTTTGCCAGTAGACGATGATCACCGCCAGGATCGCGCCGGTCTGGATCGCGATATCGAACACCTTGCCCTTGGCATCGTCCAGCCCGAGCAGCGCGCCGGCCAGGATCAGGTGGCCGGTGGAGGAGATCGGCAGGAATTCGGTCAGGCCCTCGACGATGCCCATCACCGCGGCCTTGGCCAGCAAAACAATATCCACGCGCGCTCCTTGGAAGAGCATGGATTATCGCTGCACTATTCGTAGCGCAAGGCCTGTATCGGCAGCAGCGCGGACGCCCGGCGCGCCGGGTAAAAACCGAAGAAGACACCCACGAAACCGGAGAATCCGGCCGCCAGCAGAACGCTCGCCGGTGTCATGGCCACCTGCCAGCCGGCGAAGTAACCGACGGCCCAGGTCGCCGCCGCGCCCAGCAACACACCGATCGCGCCACCGATCACGCTCAGTGTCACGGCCTCGATCAGGAACTGCCCCAGTATGTCGCGGCCGCGCGCACCGACCGCCATGCGCAGCCCGATCTCGCGCGTGCGTTCGGTCACGTTGACCAGCATGATGTTCATGATGCCGATGCCGCCGATGATCAGGCTGATGCCCGCCACCGCCGCCAGCAGCAGCGTCATCACGCGGCTCGAGGCTTCCTGCGCCTGCAGCAGTTCGGTCAGGTTGCGGATCGAAAACGGATCGTCGGCATTGGGCTGGACCTTGAACCGCTGGCGCAGCAGGTCCTTGATGTTGTCTTCGGCCGCCTTCATGCTCTGGCCCTCCTTGACCTTGACGCTGATCGAGCCGACGCGCCGCAGCTTGCCGCCGGCGCCGCCCTGGATGCGGTTGCGGTAGGTGCTGATGGGCAGCATCAGCACGTCGTCCTGGTCCTGCCCGAGCGAATTCTGGCCTTTGCCGGCCAGCACGCCGATGATGGTGACCGGCACCTTCTTGACGCGCACCACCTGGTCGAGCGGGTCGGCGTCGCCGAACAGTTCGCGCGCCGTGGTCTGCCCCACGATCGCGACCTTGGCCGAACCGGCGATCTCGGCCGCCTCGAACAACCGCCCGGACACCAGCGGCCATTCACGCGCCTCGAGGTAATCGTTGGTGGCGCCGAAGACGCTGGTGCTCCAGTTGGCATTGCCGGCCACCACCTGGGCGCCGGTGCGCAAGGTGGGTGCCGCCACCTGCACTTCGGGCACATCGAGCGCGATCGCCAGCGCGTCCTCCTCGGTCAGCGCCTGTCCGGTCTGCGCGCCCAGGCGTGCGCCGCCCTGTGTGATCGTTCCCGGCAGCACCAGCATGATGTTGGAGCCCAGGCCTTTCATCTGCTCCTGCACGCGGTCGGTGGCGCCCTGCCCGACCGCGATCATCGTGATCACGGCTGCCACGCCGATGATGATGCCCAGCATCGTGAGCACGCTGCGCAAGGTGTTGGCCGCCAGTGCACGCAAGGCGCTGCGCAGCGCGGCAAGTGCATTCATCGTGAACAGCGGCTCGGAGCTCTTGACCGGTGGCACGGAGCCCTTGGCCGCCGACGCGTCGGGCGGCACGACGACCGCTTCGGACCCGGTTGGCGGCGCCGCCTGCTGCGCCTGGCGCCATTGCTCCAGCGTCTGGCGCTCGGTGTCCTGGATCACGCGCCCGTCCTTGAACACAATCTTGCGCCGCGCCCAGGCCGCGATCTCGCTTTCATGGGTCACCAGCACCACGGTCATGCCCTGGCGGTTCAGGTCGGTCAGCAGGCGCATGATTTCTTCGCTGGTCGTGGAGTCCAGCGCACCGGTGGGTTCGTCGGCCAGGATCAGCTGCGGACGGTTCACCAGCGCGCGGGCGATCGCCACCCGCTGCTGCTGGCCGCCCGACAACTCCGACGGCGTGTGTTCGAAACGTTCGCCCAG
>JANMYG010000339.1:0-3468 GCA_031381865.1 Betaproteobacteria bacterium
CGCAACTTGCCGGCACGGTGGTTTTCGGCGAACTCGGCCGGAGTGTCGAAGCCGATCGGAATCTGGCCGCCGAGCAGGTTGGTGACCATCGGTGCGCCGCCCTGGTAGGGCACATGCGTGAGCTTGAGCTTGGCCGCCGCCGCCAGCAGTTCACCCAGGAAGTGCGGCATCGAGCCGGCCGCGGGCGAGCCGTAGTTGGCCTGGGTCGGGTTGGCGCGCAGCCAGTCGATCAGCTCCTTCATGTTGGTGGCCGGGGTCAACGGCCCCGCCGCCAGCGCGAGCGGGAAACTCACCGTGTTGCCTACTGGCGTGAAGTCGGCCGTGGTGTCGTACCTGATGCTGCGAAACACCATCGGCTGCACCACCATGACGGCGAACGGCACCAGCATCAGGGTGTTGCCGTCCGGCGCGGCTTCCTTGACCGCCTGGGCCGCGATCCGCCCGCCGGCGCCGGGCCGGTTCTCGACCAGCACCGGCGCACCCAGGGCGTCCTTCATCTTGTCGGCGATCGAGCGCGCCGTGACGTCGGCCGAACCACCGGCCGGAAACCCGACCAGGATACGCACCGGGTTTTGGGCCCAGGCGGCGTGGGCGATCAGAAGGGCGAAGCCAAGGATGGTTCGGCGCAGCAGCATGGAGAGTCTCCTGGTTGGGGTGGTGTTGAGTTCATCATCGGGGGTGCATGCCGCGCATCAGAGTTTTCCTTGACGCGGGGCGGTCGGGAAACCCGACAATAACCGCACCATGGCCGAAATGCTCGTCAACCTCGAATCGATGATCCGGTTGCTGGCGTTCGCCGGCGTGTTTGCGCTGATGGCGCTGTGGGAGGTACTGGCGCCCAGGCGCGCGCGGCCGGTGCCCCGGTTGGCGCGCTGGCCGGGCAACCTGGGTGTGGTGGTGCTCAACACGGTGCTGGCGCGGCTGCTCCTGCCCACCACGGCGGTCGGCATCGCCCTGCTGGTCGAGTCGCGCGGCGGCGGGTTGCTTCCGCTGCTGGGCGCACCAGCATGGGTGGTGTTCGTGCTTGCCGTGGTGCTGTTGGACTTCGCGATCTACCTGCAGCACATGCTTTTCCATGCGGTCCCGGTGATGTGGCGCCTGCACCGCATGCACCACGCCGATACCGACGTGGACGTGACCAACGGCCTGCGTTTCCACCCGATCGAGATCCTGTTGTCGCTGTTGCTCAAGTTCGCGGTGATCGCGGTGCTCGGCGCGCCGGCCGCGGCGGTAGTGGTGTTCGAGGTGCTGCTCAACGCGTCGTCGATCTTCAACCACGGCAACGTCGCGCTGCCCGCGCGGCTGGACGCCTGGCTGCGCTGGCTGGTGGTGACGCCCGACATGCACCGCATCCACCACTCGTGGTACATGGAGGAATGCAACAGCAACTACGGCTTCAACCTGACATGGTGGGACCGCCTGTTCGGCACCTACCGTGCGCAGCCGCGCGACGGCCAGTTGGCCATGACGCTGGGTTTGCCGACGCTGCGCGAGGCCGCCTGGCGCCGGCTCGACCGCATGCTGGTGCAGCCCTTCGTCGATGACGCTGCTGCGCAGCGGCGCGGCCCCGGCGGCGCAGAAGAGAAGCCGTGAAGTCGCCGGCACAGCGCCTTGGCGCGGGCACATAATGTGCCGGGAAAGAGCCTGCCACCGCCTTGTCCTGCGTCGAACTACAGCTTCACCATCCGGGAGTCCTGCCATGCGTGCCTTGCGTCTTGTCCTGATCATGCTCACCGCCTTGTGGCTTGCCGGCTGCGGCACACCGTATGCCACCGTGCCCAACAGCCAGGGTGAACCGGTGATGCTGCTGGGTTACGACCCCACGGCCTATTTCACCAAGGGTGAACCGGTGCGCGGCACGCCCGAACACAAGGTGAACATGGGTTCTCGCACCTACTATTTCGAGAGCGCGCAGAGCAAGGCGCTGTTCAACAGCACGCCCTGGAAATACGAGCCGCAGTACGGCGGTTTTTGCTCCAGCGGCGCGGCGTTCGCGCTCAAGCTGGGCAGCGACCCGACGGCCTGGCAGATCTACGACGGGCGGCTGTTCATTTTCGGCGATGTGCTGGGCAAGACGGCGTGGCAGCTCGACCCGAAGTGGAACGTCGAACATGCCGACCGCCTGTGGCCCGAAATGCGCGCCACCGGATGGCGCGCGCAGTCACTGATGCGGTATGCCAACAAGGTGCCGCACTACAAGACCGGCGCCCAGATCACCGAGGAATGGAAGCAGAAAGACCCCAACATGAACTGGCCGGCCTACGACACCGGCGGTATGCTGACCAACCTGTTCAACAAGCCGCCGGGGTGGCGCGCGGCCGAGGGCTTCAGCCAGCCGGCGCTGGGTTATCCGCAGTAGCCGCGGTGCGCGCGCGGCGCGTGACTCGGGCCCGAAGGCACAACCGGCGCATCAGGGTTTTTTCGCCTTGGCTTCGGCCACCGCCTGCGCCAGTTGTTCACCGGTCTTGTAGCGTGGCACGCGGATGATCAGGCGTTTGGTGCGCTGCCAGAAGCTGTTGCTGCCGGCGACCTCTTCCTTCCAGTATTTGTCGGCGAGCTGGATGTTGCGCGGTTCGTCGAGCAGGAACGCGTCGCGCGAGCCGGCACCGCCGAAGATGTACAACTTGCCGTCGACCATCTTCCAGGTATCCGCATCGCCACCCCAGGGTATGCCATACACCAGTCCGTCGGCAAAGAAGCCGCCGTACTTCGGCTGGTACTTCATCGGCTCCTTGTCGAACAGCGCCTTGTGCTCGGCGCTGGCGAACCGGAACGTCACGCCCTGGTATTCGCTCTTGAACTGGGGCGAGCCCTGCACATACTGGTTCTGCGTGAAGTAGGCCACCAGGTCGGCGCCCTTGAGCATGACAGCGCCGTCGCTTGCGTCCGGCGTGGCGTTGACCGGGCGCAAGTTGCCGGACGGGTTTTGCGCGCTCATGGCGCCGCAGCCGGCCAGGCCTACCACCAGCATGGCGAGGGCAAGGAAACGCAACAGTGTCTTGTTCATGGGGTGGTCTCGAGTGTGTAGTTATCGATTGCGGTAGGAGCTGCGGCGGCCGGTATTGGTTCCGCAACGGTGTCGGCATACGGCGCCGGCCAGCCAAACAACGCGCTGGCCCGCTCGCAGCGGCGACGCAGATCGTGTTTGTCGGCGCCGCCCAGGTGAATGATGGCGTAACGGTAACTGCCCAGCCATTTGAAGTCGCGTTCCATCGAGCCGCGCGGTTTGGCGAACTCGAGCAGCATGCCGTCCGTGAACGCGCGCGCAAACGCCGCGCGCTGGTCGGCGGTGGGCATGGCAACCGGCGTGCCGGCGTCGAAGATGCGGATGGGCACCGATCCGGATCTGAGTTTTTCGCGGTCCGCCGGCGCATCCGCCAGCTGGTCGGCGTAACGCGCCAGCAGGTCGTCGATCTTGCGAAATCCCTTGTGTCCCTGCTCGAAATCTTCGCGGAACCACTTGAAGAT
>JANMYG010000351.1:0-7866 GCA_031381865.1 Betaproteobacteria bacterium
CGTTTCGGCATCGTGGCGCGGCTGGAGTTCTATACCGCGGCGGAGCTCGCGCGCATCGTGCGGCGCAGTGCCGGCCTGCTCAGCGTGCCGATGGACGACGAGGGCGGCTTCGAGATCGCCCGGCGCTCGCGTGGCACGCCGCGCATTGCCAACCGGCTGCTGCGCCGCGTGCGCGACTATGCCGACGTCCGGGGCAACGGCCAGATCACGCTGGCCATCGCCAACCTGGCGCTGGTGATGCTCGACGTCGACCCGCAGGGTTTCGACGTGATGGACCGCAAGCTGCTCGAAGCGGTGATCCACCGCTTCGACGGCGGGCCGGTCGGCCTGGACAATATTGCCGCCAGCATCGGCGAGGAGCGCGAGACGATCGAAGACGTGATCGAACCCTACCTGATCCAGCAGGGTTATCTGCAGCGCACCCCGCGCGGACGCATTGCCACGCTGGCGGCCTACCGCCATCTGGGTGTGACGCCGCCGAAGAGCGATTCCGACCTGTTCGGCAACCAGTAACAGGTGGGGCCAGCCACCATGCCGGGCATCCGTAGACAGTGGATCTGGATCTCGGTTGTGGTATTGCTGCTGGCGAGCGCGGCCGGCGCCTGGTGGGCCCTGCGTGCGCCCATGGTCGAGGCGATGCAACTGCAGTCGGCGCCATTGGTACGCACGCTGCAGTTTTCAGCCCGCGTTGCCGCGTTGTCGCGCGTCGATATCGGCAGCACCCTGACGGCGCGCGTGGCCGAGGTGCTGGTGTCCGAAGGCGCGGTCGTGCGCAAGGACACCCCCCTGGTCCGGCTGGAATCGGAAGAACTGCGCGCCGCGCTGGCGCAGGCGGCGGCGGCGCAACAGCAGGCAGCGGCGCGGCTGGCCGGCCTGCGCAGTACCGGCCGCAGTGCGGTGCTGGCCGGACAGGCGCAGGCCCAGGCAGCGGTCGACGCGAGCCAGGCCGAATTCATGCGTGTGCAGCAACTGGTGGACCAGGGATTTCTGAGCCCGTCGCGCCTGGACGACGCGCGGCGTGCGCGTGACGTGGCGTTGGCCCAGCTGGCCGGCGCCAGGGCACAGGCGCAGGCGGCCGGGGACTCCGGCACGGATGTCGCCCAGGCCCGGGCCCAACTGGCGCTGGCCGAATCGGCGACGGCGGCAGCCCGGGCGCGGCTGGCGCAGACGGTGCTGGTGGCCCCGGCCGACGCACAGGTGTTGTCCAGGCTGGTCGAACCGGGGCAGATCGTCCAGCCCGGGCGTGCCCTGATGGCGCTGGCGCTGGACGGTCCGACGCAGTTGTCGGCCCAGGTGGACGAGCGTTTCCTCGACCAGCTCGCGCCCGGGCAGAGCGCGACCGCGATCGCCGATGCCTACCTGGCCCAGCGTTTCCCGGCCCGTGTGTTGTCGATTTCGCCCGCGGTCGACGCGCAGCGCGGCGCAATCGAGGTCAAGTTCGCACTCGTCGGGCCGGTCCCGGCGTTCCTGCGTCAGGACATGACGTTGTCGATCGAAGTCGAAACCGCCCGACGCGACCAGGCCCTGGCGCTGCCGGTGCGCGCGCTGGTCGGCACGGCCGATGGTCCCACCGCGACGGTACGGGTGGTGGTGGCGGGGCGGGTCGAAGAACGTTCGATACAGCTCGGCCTGCGAACCCTGGATGCAGTCGAGGTGCGCTCCGGGCTGGTGGCGGGTGACGTGGTGTTGCTCGACAAACTGGCGCGTCCGGGCAGCCGGGTGCGGGTCGAGCTGGTCGCGGCACCCTTGAGCAGCCCGCCGTCCGCGGCCAGGGGTGGTGCCCGTGGCGAGAGCGGTGCGGCGGCGCTCACCAACGCCATGGGTCGCTGAGCGAGCGGCCGCGATGCACACCTGGCTTGGTTTCGAGGTCCGTGTTGCGGTGCGATTCCTGCGCGAGGGTCGGTTGCAGACGGTCCTGATCATGGTCGGCGTTGCCGCCGGTGTTGCGGTGATCGCCTATATCTCGGCCCTGGTCACCGGGCTGCAGAGCAATACCTTCAACAAGACCCTGGGCGGCCAGGCGCATGTGAGCCTGCGCGCGCCGGACGACCGCGTGACGCCGGCGCGTGCCGGCGAGCCGGGCACCAATACGCTGACCGACACGCAGGCCAAGGCGCAACGCCTGCGCTCGGTCTCCAACTGGCAGGCGTTGCTGCCCGAGCTGGACCGGATGCCGGCCGTCGCCGCGGTCTCGCCGATGGTGTCCGGTGGCGGCCTGGCACTGCGCGGCGAAGCCACCCAGTCGGTCGCGCTGTCGGGCGTGGACCTGGAACGTTACGACCGGGTGGTGCGGTTGCGCGAGAAGGTGATCGACGGCGAGGCCAGGCTCGCGCCCGGCGAGGCTATCATCGGCAGCGAGCTGGCGTCCGACCTGGGTCTGCGACCGGGCGACCGGCTGACCCTGCTCACCGGCACGGTCAGTGAAACGGTGCGCGTGACCGCGCTGGTCGACCTGGGAGTGCGTGAACTCAACCGGCGCACGGTCATCGTCCCGCTGCGCCTGGCGCAGAGCCTGCTTGGTTTGCCGGGTGGCGCCACCAGCCTCGACCTGGCTCTGCATGACGTCTGGAGCGCCAAGCTGTTTGCCGCCGGGCTGCGCGAGCAGTATCCCTACAAGGTCGAGAGCTGGCAGGAGACCAATGCGCAGCTGGTCGCGGCGCTGAACGCCCAATCGGTCAGCACCGGGCTGATCCGGGCCATCGTGCTGGTCGTCGTGGTGCTGGGAATCGCGAGTGTGCTGGTGGTCTCGGTGGTGCAAAAGCGCCGCGAGATCGGCATCCTGCGCGCCATGGGCGCCACCAAGGGGCAGATGGTGCGTGTTTTCCTGGTGCAGGGCGGTATCGTCGGCGCGATCGGATCGGTCTTCGGTCTGGGCCTGGCCCTGCTGATGATCTGGCTGTTCACCACCTTCGTACGCGGTTCCGACGGCCAGCCGCTGTTCCTGATCGTATTACCGCTGGCGCTGGGCGCGCAAGTGGCGGCGATCGCCACCGTGTGCGGCATCCTGGCCGCGATTGCACCGGCCCGCCGCGCCGCGGCGATGGACCCGGCTCAGGCGATCCGGATATGAGGCCATGAGCAGCGCGGGACCGTTCCCCAGGGCGAATTCCGCAGTGCGCAGCGCGGAGGTTTGCCGATGAGCAACGCGGGGCAGGCCCCGGACCCAGCCCGCCCGATAGCCGGCGCCGAGGGCGGGCGGCCCGCACCGGCGCCCGGTGCGGCGCCGGCGCCGCGCCCCGACGCAGGTGGCGGCGCAAAACGCATCGCGGCAACCTCCGGCGCCGCGTCGTCCGGTGAGCCGCTGATCGAGTTGGCCGATGTGCGCAAGAGCTACAACATCGGCATGCCCAACGAGGCCGAGGTGCTGCACGGCCTGTCGCTGCGAATCACGCGCGGCGAGTTCGTGGCGCTGATCGGGCCGTCTGGCTCGGGCAAGAGCACCTTGCTCAATATCGTCGGTCTGCTTGAGCGCATGACCTCCGGCAGCTACCTGATCCAGGGCGAGGCGGTGCAGTCGCTCGACGACGCCGCGTTGACGATGCGCCGGCGCAGCACGCTGGGTTTCGTGTTCCAGTTCCACCACCTGTTGCCGGCCTTCACCGCGCTCGAGAACGTGACCATGCCGGCGCTGATCCGCGAGGGACGCGTGAGCGCACGGCAGCACGAGAAGGCGCGTGAACTGCTGGCCGCGGTCGGGCTTGCCAATGCGATGGAAAAACGCCCGTCCGAGTTGTCCGGCGGCATGCAGCAGCGGGTGGCGATCGCGCGCGCCCTGGTGCTGGATCCGCCGCTGGTGCTGGCCGATGAACCCACGGGCAATCTCGACACTGCTTCGTCGGACGAGGTGTTCGTGCAGCTGCGCCGCATGCACGCCGAGCGCGGAACCTCGTTCATCGTGGTGACCCACGACCCGCGCCTGGCGGCGCGCTGCGACCGGCTGGTGGAACTGGTGGACGGCTCGATCGCGCGCGACGAGGCGATCACGGCCCACGGCATCTCGTAATGGCGGAGCGGCCGCAGCCCGGCGAAGACGTGGCGGGTCAGTCCCGGGTCGTATCTGGCAACAGGTGCAACACGATCAGGATCTGGGCCGTGTAGTAGGTGGCCAGCACCCACAGACCGGCCAGCGGCAACGGTTGCACAAAACGGTTGATCGCGATCAGGGTGTCGCTGGCCATGAAGATGCAGGCGCCCAGCGCCACCGCGGTCGAACTGGCGTCGCGCAGGACGGTGGCGCGGCCGATGGCCTGCGCCGCCATCAGCGCAATCACCAGCACGTAGGCACCAACCGCGATCTTGAGGCCGATGTCGCTGCCCAGCCCGCCCCACAGATATACGAACATGACCGCACCGAAGCCCAGTGTCCCCAGCAGCGCGCGGCGGCTTGGAAACCAGCGTTGCCCGGCCCGAAACAACCGCAGGTAACACAGGTGCGCCACCAGGAACGAGGCCAGACCAGCGACAAACCAGTTGGCGGGCAGCATCAGGAACACATCACCCGCCAGCGAGGCCATCAGGGCCGCCACCAGCAACCAGCTTTGTGTTCGCGGCGCACCAAGAGCGGGGTGGCTGCGCACCACCAGCACCACGGCCAGCAGCATCGTCAGGGGCTTGAACAGCTGGTGCCAGACCCACAGCTCCAGCGCACTGGTTGCGGTGGCCAGCGCGGCCGACTGCAGCAGCAGAGCGGCGACGATCGACAGCCGGCCCTGCAGCACGGCGCCCATGGCCCAGTAGGACGCAAGCAGGGTCGCGCTGCAAATCGCGGTCTGGGTCGAACTCCAGCTGCCGGCAAACCATAGAACCAGCGCGACACCGGCGAGCAGCAACAGGAACTGCGACCCCGCGAACCATTGGCGGGCGCGGTCCAGCGGCGGGTCGAAGGTGTTGACCTGGCGCAGGTCGAAGTCGGGTTTGGGCCAGCGCAGCGCCACGTCGGGCGCACGCCAGCCGGGTGGCTTGAACCAGACCCGGAGCTTGTCGCTCCAGCGCTGCGCGCGCCAGCTGTCCTGCAGCAGCGACCAGTAGACCTGTGTATTGGCCCACAACGGGTCCCAGCTGCGCAGCGCACCGCGGATGCCGTACACACACTGCTCCTGCTCCTGCTCTTCGCGGAAACTGCCGAACAGCCGGTCCCAGACGATCAGGATGCCGCCGTAGTTCTTGTCCAGATAACCGTCGTTGATCGCGTGGTGCACGCGGTGGTTGCTCGGCGCACAAAAGACGCGGTCGAACCAGCCGAGTTTTCCCACCAGTTCGGTGTGCACCCAGAACTGGTAGAGCAGGTCGACCAGGGCGACGATTCCGAACACCAGCGGCGGAACGCCGGCCAGCGCCATCGGCAGGTAGAAAATCCAGCCGAACAGGACCCCGCTGCTGGTCTGGCGCAGCGCCGTCGACAGGTTGTAGCGCTGGCTCTGGTGGTGCACCACATGGGCGGCCCAGAACAGCGCGACCTCGTGGCCGGCACGGTGCTGCCAGTAGTAACAAAAGTCGTACAACACCAGCGCCAGCAATGCGCCGTACCAGGTGCTCCACCACGCGCGATCGGGCCACACCGCCAGTGCATCGAACACCAGGGTGTAGATGCCGACCGCTAGCACCTTGGTGAACAGGCCGCCGAGCTGGCTCAACACGCCCAGACTGATGCTGCTGATCGCGTCGTTCAGGCGGTAGGCGCGCCGGCCGCGCGCGACACCCAGCGCATACTCCGCGGCGATCATCAACAGGAACACCGGCGTGGCCAGGACGATGATCTGGCTGCCGGTCATATGGCCCCCACGCTTGTCGCTTCGCGTACTGCGCTGCCCCCCAAGGGGGCGCTCGCGCGTTGGGGCGGCCCGGCGGCGCTCAGTTGCCCCGTGCGTCCCGTGCCCTGGCACGGGCCGGGGCTTGTCGCTGCGCGTACTGCGCGAGGCCTTGCAGGCCGCGGCTCGCGAGACGCTTCGCCTCTGTCGCCTGTCCATGCCTGCTCAAGCAGGCATGGAGCCGCAGGCTCCAGCCCCGAGGGGGCCGACTGCCGCGGCTCCATGCCGGCCTGCGCCGGCATGGACGGCAGGAGGAGGCGTTGCGTCTCGCAACGCTGCGGCCTGCAAGGTCTCGCGCCTTGGGGCGGCCCGGCGGCGCCCAGCGCCCGCACGCCCAGGGCGTTCACGTGGTGACCTCGTCCTGCCATTCGTCGTCGAGGTGGGAGGTGTCGGCCCAGCCGACGACGGTCAAACCCTGCGGCGTCCAGAGCAGCCGGTTGATGCTCGCGTTGCCCAGCGTCCAGGTTCTGGGCGCGCGGATATCGAGGCCCGCGGCCTCGCGGTACAACGCGTCGATCACGCCGCCGTGCGCCACCAGCACGATTTGTTCGCCGACGTGCCGGGTCGCCAGCGCATCGGCGGCCGCCAACACGCGCTGGCGCACCAGCACCAGCGATTCGCCGTCGGGAGGCGCCCAGTCGGGGTCGCGCTGGCGCCATTGCAGTGTCTCGGCCGGCCACCCCGCCTCCAGTTCGGCGAAGGTCTTGCCCTCGAACCTGCCGAAGCTGCGCTCGCGCAGTCCGGGCTCGGTGACCACCGGCAGGCCGGTCGAGTCGGAGATCGATTGCGCCGTGTCCCAGGCGCGCAGCAGGTCGCTGGAATACAGGGCCGCGATCGGTTCGCGCGCGGCCAGCGCGCGCGCCAGCCGCTGCGCCTGCCAGCGGCCTTTTTCGTTGAGTGCGATGTCGAGTTGTCCCTGGATGCGGGTGTCCACGTTCCAGGCCGTTTCTCCATGTCGTACGGCGATGATTCGGGTTGATTCCATCGCACGATTTTATGGAGGGATTTGGGGCTTCACGGCCCGGCCTGGCTTGCCATGGCCGCGCGCATGGGCCGCCATTGCGGGGCCGCCCCCGCGCTCGCATCCCCGCTCAGCGCGGGATTTCGATTGCGATGTGGCGCAACCCGGGCGGCGGGTTGGGGAAACCGCGTAATGCCGCATCGAGCATGGCCGACAACACGGCGTCGTCGTCCGCCCAGCGGCCATCGTGCCTGGCACGCGTCTCGAACACCACCTGGTGGTCACTCGCGCGGCGCATGACCAGCCCGAGATCGCGCCGGTAGTACGGGAATTCCGGCACGAAAATCGACAGCGACGGGTAGTGCATGACGGTGCCGTAACGCGTTACCACCGGGTATGGCGCCGCGTATCCGGCCAGATAACGCCCGTCGTCCCACGGTGCCTGCGGGTCGCGGTAGGTACGCAAGTCCAGTTGCACGGTGTATTGCGGCGCGGCATCGTCACGCCGCAGGCCGACGCGCGCGAGCGCGGATTCGGCCAGAGATTCGAAGGCACTGCTTCTTTCGGCCCTGGCCTGCTGCGACGGCAAGCGTTCGAAGCGGTAGCTCGCTGGCGTGGTGACTGCCGCCACGGCAGGCGTCGAAAAGGCGACGACATCGGAATCCACGATGCGCATGCCGGAGCAGCCGGCCAGCAACACAGCCGATAGCAGCACGACATTGGTCGACCTTGCGATCGCGCTACAGGCCTTGCGGGCCATCGCCGACCGTTGCTCAAAAGTGATCTGCATTGGGTACCCCCTATGATCCGCTTCGCGGCGCGCCCGCCGGCACTGTGCCGATCAAGTGTCGAAGCGCACGACCTGCGGCATTTGCGTTGCCGCAACGGCAAGCGCATCTGCGTCAAATGCCTTGTCGCCATCCTGTTTTGCAACACCATCGGGTTTTTGAGACTTGTAGTCGTAACGGGTTCCATCCATCAGGTGGGAAGGCACGACATTTTGTAACGCCGAGAACATGCTCTCGATCCGGCCCGGATGGCTCCTTTCCCATTCGCGCAGCATCTGTCCGACCTGCTGTCGCTGCAGGTTGGCCTGGC
>JANMYG010000372.1:0-3145 GCA_031381865.1 Betaproteobacteria bacterium
CGCCGCTACCACCTCTTCGATCGGCGACAGCGGCCGTGGCCCCAGGCAATAGGCAATGGCGCGCTGGAAATGCTGCCGGGCATCGTCCACCGAAACTGGCGCCCGGGCTGCAGCAGGCCAGGCGAAGGATTTGAAATGCCCGAACGACTGTCCCTGCCCCTCCAACCCCAGGGTCTTGACCAGTTCATGCGTCTGCAGGCGATCAACCCATTTGGGCAGGCAGTCGTCGCCACGGCCTTCGGTGAGTGCCACGAAGGGCCGCTTGCAGCCGGCTTTGGTCCAGCGCTCGAGGCTGCCGATCAGCGCCATGCATTGATCGTCCCGGTTGGCAAGGTAGGGCAGCCATTGCGCGGCCAGGCGGACGTTGGCGGGCGCCACTGATGGGGGGAGAGGCTGCATCGGCGGGGCCGCCCCAGGCGCTGCATTCGGGGCCGCCGGAACGCCGCCACCGGGCCTGGCCAGTGCTTCTTCCAATTGGCGTGCCAGCAGGTCCCAGGCTTCGTCTCGTGCCTCCTGGGGCCAGGTATGGATGGCGCGCAAACCCAGGCGATGCTCACCATCTTCGGCGCGGTCCGATTGGGGCAGGCACTGCACCTGTGACAGGCTGGCCTCGGAGCCGTCATCCAGACTGACGCTGAAGTTGTTCAGTGGCGTCTTGCGCAACAAGATGCCGAACACGTCGGCATGCCCCCGCGCGCGCTTGGCCATGATCCGTTTGAGTTCTTCCGGGATGCAGAACTTCGAGTCCACGTAGTCGATGCTCATCACGACGATGAAGACATTGGCCGCTTCAACCGCCTGCAATATCTTGGGGTTCCATTCGTCCCCGCCCTTGAGCTGCTCGTAGTCGACCCAAGCCTCGTTCGCGCCGGGCAATCGTTTGCAGATCGGACGCAGCCACTTGAGCAAGTGACGCACGCCACCGATGTCCGCATGCGAATACGAAACGAAGATCTTGCGTTCCGGTGCTGACTTGGTGGCAATTTTCGGCATGGTGCCCGTGCAGCGAGACGGCCCGCGCTGCGTCCTCCCTGTGGCGGTATGGCTTTTCAGCCGCATCATACCCAGCATGGCGCCGCCGGTCAGCTATTGTTCAGCGTGAAAACCCGGCGTTTTCCGGCAGCAGCATGCAGCCAGGCCCATGCTCCACAGGCAAGCGCTACGCCTGCAACCACGCGCGTTTGCGGTTCGCGTGCAAACGTGGATCTTGGCCTGCGCCGGGATGACAATGACTGCGATGGCCGCAGGCGCCCTACTGCATCGACGAATCGCGTCGCCACTTTCAGCCTGACCCAACCACAGTCGCCTTCACCTGGCACGGACCTCACCTGGCCGCGGCTGACCTGGCCCGCATGTCACCTGGCCCGCAGCGTCGTCGCCGCGATCGCCCCCAGTATCAGCGCGCCGCCCCAGAACACGCCCACGGCCGGCAGCTCGCCGTGCACCAGCCAGCCCCACATCGGGTTCAGGAACACGTCGGCCATGGTGGCCAGCGCCAGCTGCGTCACCGGCAGATGGCGCGCGCTGCGCATGTACAGCACCATCAGCAGCGCCAGCAGATGGCGCCCATCAGGACCGGCAGGGCGATGGTGGCGTGGCGCACCGGGGCCAGCGTGCCAAAGAGCGGCCGACAAAACCGACCCGCAGGTGCAGCGGAGGCGCCGTCGGGCGACAGGCCTGCCCACTCAAACGCGCGCCTGTTACGCCACCCTCACCTCGACGGTGCGTCCCAACACCCGGGCAGCCGCCTCGATCTGGTCGAACCTTGATGCGTGACGCAATTCAAAAAGCCGGTCCACCTGCGGTACGTGCCAGCCCAGCCGGCGGGCCAATTCGGCCTTTCGAATGCCTTGTTCGGTCATGGCCAGGTACAACCCGAGTTTTGCCCCCTCAAGGGCGCCCGGACGCACAGTTTTTTGACCGCGCCGCGCCTTGCTGGGCACAGGCAAAGGTTTACGGGCGTCCACATAGAACGAGAGAGCAGTTTCCAAGGCATCCACTGCCTGCAGCAAAGCCTCTTCTTTATCCGCACCAAAGGTGACCGCTTCTGGCACATCCGCAAAAGTCACCAGCACGGTGTCACCGTCGGCGGTGAGGGTTACAGGGTAATCAAACATTTGTCTTCCTTACTTCAATCCAAGCTGCCGTTTGATGGCCGCCTCCAGCCCCTTGCCCAACTCCGTCGTGCCATGCATAGGCAAAGTACTTTGCTTTCCATTCAAGAACACTTTCAGATGTGAACCCTTGCCAGCCTGAGATGTCGCCCCTTGTCGCTCCAGCCACTTCTTCAATTACTTCGAGTTCATTTCATTGAATTGAAAACATATATGTTGCGTTTCTTGGCGCTTTCAACCCGCCAATCGATGTGCAGAAGGCCACAAGAGGCCGGTCGCATGTACCGACGCCGCGGCGTCCCGGGTGCGCCTATTCCCATGGAAGGCACAACTGTGCCTTTGGCACCGATGCAACAGACATCGGGTGATCCTGAAAGTCGCCGATGCAGCGTTTGCTGTCTTCCGCCAAAGGCAGTTATATGGAAGTCAATTTGCGATTGTTCGATTGCCGATGAAGAGTCATTGGTAGCGGGCAGCCATCGGCCAGTTGCGGAAAGCCAAGACGGTCAGGTTTACGGTAAGCCGATGCGGGCACGGGCCGCTTGAGCTTGGCGGCGGAGAAAGCACGTCCTGCGTCACAACGTGCCGTGCAATCGACCCCGCCGCACCTGCGCTCACTGAATGTCAAAGCAGCACTTCGTACCGGGTCGTTGCCTCAGGCGCACCTGAATTGGGAGGGCGACGACCCGGTCCAGCGGCGGAACGCGCGTGTGAACGCGCTGGGTTCAGAGAACCCGAGCAGGAATGCCACGTCGGCGGCCGTCGCGCCAGGCCGCGACAGGTGAGACAGCGCCAGGTCCTTGCGGACCTCGTCAACGATTTCCCGGTAGGAGGTGGACTCCTCGGTGAGGCTGCGCTGAACCGATCGTTCACTCATCGCCAGTTCCGAGGCAATGACGGCCAGGCTGGGCACTTCGCCCTTCAGGCGCGCACCGACGATGCTTTGCACCCGGCCACTCACGGCGCCGTGTGACTTGAGTTGTTCGAGGCGACGCCGGGCGTCGCCCTCAAACACCTCCAGCAACGCTGGA
>JANMYG010000404.1:0-1653 GCA_031381865.1 Betaproteobacteria bacterium
AACGGCGCACGCGAGAAACTGCAGCGCTGGACCGCCGCCAAGGAGCCGGCGCCGGTCTGAGCCAGGCTGCGCTGGGACCGGTGCCTACGCGCCGGTCCCGGGCGCAGCGCCCGGCGCGGGTTGCAGGTCCAGGCCCAGAGCGGTGAACACCCGGATCGCAGCGTAGGCATCGTTGGCGGCGTAGATTACCTGGGCTTCGCTCAGGCGCAGGTTGGCCCAGTTCGAGGTGGTGGCCTTGCGCGACTTGATGAAGCGCTGGTTGAACACCACGGCGGTCGCGCCACGCACGCCCATGTCCTTGCGGTAACCGTGGCGCCGGAACACTTCGTTGAGGTCGAGCACGCCGCGCAGGTCGACACCAAGCTTGCTGACGATGCGCCGGCGGTCGTCACCGAGGCCGAACCCGACCTTGCGCACCGCCTCGGACGCGAGCAGTTGCGCCAGCGCATCGCGGCAATCCCGCTGATGCAGCTGGAACACGTAGGCATGTTCCAGCGTGGCCAGCTGGAGCACGTGCGGGCCTTCGGACGCCTCGTTCTTCTGGAAGGTCGGTTTCGATTCGGTGTCGAAGCCCAACACCGATGCGCCTCCCAGGTCGGCCAGCGCCTGGTGCGCCTGTGCTCCGGTCGACACCACGCTGATGCGATCGAGCCCCAGGCGCTCGAACGGCGCGAGTTCGGCGATCTGCTCGCGCGACGGCGTGGGGCGGCTTTCGCTCACGGCGCTACCGGCACGAAGCGGGCCGGCGACGCACTGACTGGGGTACTGGCGTCACTTCGCATCCAGCGCCTTGTGTATCTGCGCCAGCAAGACGGCATCGCCAGGTGCGACTTCACCCGGGTAGCTCGCCAGCACCGTGCCGCGGCGGTCGATCAGGTACTTGTGGAAGTTCCAGCCCGGCGTCTTCCCGCTTGCCTTGCCCAGGGCGGCAAACAGGCTGTTTGCGTTCTTGCCGCTGACCACCGTCTTGGCAAACATCGGGAACTTGACCGCGTAGGTGTTGAAACAGAAGTCCGCGATCTGTTTGCTGTCGCCCGGCTCCTGCTGGCCGAAGTCGTTCGACGGAAAACCCAGCACCACCAGACCGCGGGTGCGCAGGCGTTCATACAGTTGCTCCAGCCCTTCGTACTGGCCGGTGAACCCGCAATAACTGGCGGTGTTCACTACCAGCACCACTTTGCCCGCGTACTGGCACAGGTCCTGCGGCGCATCGTCCTGCAGACGTTTGAATTGCTGCTGCAGGATGGCGGGACAGCTCGCGGCCTGCGCGGCCTGCGCGCCCTGCACCACCGGAGCACCGGCGACCTGGGCGCCCAGCGGCATCGCGGCACCGCCCAGCAGCAGGCTGCTGGCCAGCGCGCTGCGCCAGCGCCGCAGCGCGCTGGTCGACGACGCCTGCCCTGTCGTCGCGCGGCTCATGGTTGGCAAAGGGAACACAACATGGCGCCAGTATCGTGCAATTGCGCTGGCGGGCGGACACGGCGCTGCGGCCCGGTCTTACACTGCGCCTGAACTGTCCCCTCCTCACGCATGCAGTTGTTCACTTGCCTTTGGGGCGCCTTTGCGCTGCGCGGCGGGCTGTGCCGAGCGGCGCAGCTGCTGGCTGCCGCGCTGCTCGCCGGCTGCTGGCTTCCCGCGTCGGGCGCGGCCCAG
>JANMYG010000457.1:0-2225 GCA_031381865.1 Betaproteobacteria bacterium
CGCCAAGGGCAGCCCGATGCAGCTGATCCTGGCCGGCGTCTTCCATATCGACGTACCTGCCGGCAACATCCCGCTCGCGGCGGTGCTGGAGCTGCAGAAAGACGCGCGGGTGGCGCAGCTGATCCCGATCAGCCTGGGCGATACATTGCGCGGGTTTCGCGTCGTCGGTACTACGCCGGCTTATGTGTCCCATTACGGCGCGCGACTGGCCCAGGGCGCCACGTGGGCCGACGCGATGCAGACCGTGCTCGGCGCCCAGGTGGCGCGCGCTACCGGTCTGGCGGTTGGTGGCCAGTTCCATGGTTCGCACGGACTGGGCGGCTCCGGACAGGAACACGGTGATCACCCGTACCAGGTTACCGGTGTACTGGCGCCGTGCGGCTGTGTGCTCGACCGGCTGGTGCTGACGTCGACCGAGTCGGTGTGGCAGGTGCACGAGAAGCCGGCCGCGCCAGACCAGGACCACCCGAGAGCCATGGAAGCCGAACGCGAGGTGACGCTGGCGCTGATTCGTTACAACAGCCCGCTGGCGGCCGTGAGTTTTCCGCGTTTCGTCAACACCACCACCGCCATGCAAGCGGCCGCCCCGGCCATCGAGGTGACGCGGCTGCTGGGCATGGTCGGTGTCGGCACCGATGTGCTGCGCGGTTTCGGCGCGGTGCTGCTGCTGAGCGCCGGACTGAGCGTGTTCATCGCGCTGTGGAGCGCGGTGCGCGAGCGGCGCGCCGATCTCGCGATGCTGCGGCTGCTGGGGGCGCCGCCGGCCAAGGTGGCCGGGCTGGTCGTGTGCGAAGCCCTGCTGCTGGCCGCGTTGGCGATCGTGCTCGGGTTGGCACTGGGCCATGGCCTGGCGCAACTGGCCGGTTACTGGATGCAGGCCGAGCGCTCGTTGCCGCTCACCGGCTGGATCTGGCTGGGCGCCGAATGGTGGGTGCCGGCGCTGGGTGTCGGTGTGGCCCTGGTAGCCGCCCTGCTGCCGGCCCTGGGCGCGTACCGGCTCGACGTGACGACGTTGCTCAACGCCCGATGACACGGGCGCGAGAAGCCATCGAGGAAGCCGCTGGCCAACTGGTTGACACCGTCTGCGGGCGTCTGCGGGCGGCTTGCCACGGGCTGGCAATTGGCAAATACTGCGGCATGGCACACTGGCACCGGGTAGGTGCATGTCCTGCCGGTGGGCACCCCGGGAACTCTTTGCCCCGGCGTGCCTCAGACAACCCGATCCGATCCGATCCGACCCGACCCGACTTTTGGAGCCCAGCATGAAATTCGTCGCATTGACACTGTCCCTTTCCCTTTGGGTTTGTGGCGCCATGGCGCAGGTCGGCGCCCCGGTCCCGGTCGGCACCGGCGCCGGCATACATGGGGCGAACAGCCCGTTTGCACCACTCGAGCCGCGCGCCGATGTGGTGCCCTGGTCGGTGCTGACCGACGTCAAGACGCGGGCCGACAAGAACAAGGTGCTGCCGGTTTTCGCCGTCGCCCAGATGGCGCTGCACCAGAAGACCCAGCGCATCCAGGGTTTCATGATGCCGCTGGAGCCGGGCGAAAAGCAGAAACACTTCCTGTTGACTTCGGTGCCGCTGACCTGCAGTTTTTGCACTCCGGGCGGACCGGAGAGCATGGTCGAAGTCAAGACCAGGGTACCGGTGAAGTATTCGATGGAGCCGATCGTCGTCGAGGGCCAGTTCCTGGTGTTGCTCGATGACCCGTATGGCCTGTATTACCGGGTCAACGACGCGGTCAGCGTGAAATAGGCCGCTCCCGCTTGCGGACCAGGCGGCACCTGTCGGCTTGGCGCCGGCCTGAGGGCAGGGCCGTGGCCAGCCGCCCATGAGCCTGGTCGTCTGGTCGGCGCTGCTGCCGGTCGTGGTCTTGATTGCCATTGGCCTGGCGCTCGGGCGCACCGGCTGGATCCGGCCGCCCGTGGTACGGCTGTTGTCGGGCCTGGCGTTCACGCTGCTGACGCCGGCCCTGCTGTTTCGCACCATGAGCCGGGTGCATGTCGAGCAACTCGATCCCAAGCCGGCGCTGGCCTACGTTCTGGCGCTGGCCATTGCCTTCGGCGCGATTTTGTTGCTGCGCGGGGTCAACCGGACTTCGGCAGTGCTCGCACTGGCGGTCACCTACAGCAATGCGGTGATGATCGGCATTCCCCTGGTCGGGCTGGCGTGGGGCGACGCCGGACTGGTGACATTGTTCACGCTGATACCGATCCATTCGCT
>JANMYG010000467.1:0-5220 GCA_031381865.1 Betaproteobacteria bacterium
GTGTGGCGTGTGGCGTGTGGTCTGTCGGGCGACGTTGAGGGGCGGGCAACCGTCGGACCGCCGGGTCGCGCAACGGGACGTTCAGCGCTCCTCATCTTCATCACGCTGCTTGGTCAGCGCAGCGCGCAAAAAAAACGGCACCCAGCGGGTGCCGTCTTTGGGGGCCGCCTGATGATCAGCCGGCGGCGACCCGCTTTTCGCGACGCATGCGCCGCGCGAAACCGAGGCCGCCCAGCGCCACCGCGGCCAGCGCCAGCGAGCCCGGCTCGGGCACCGACAACGCGAATGCGCCAGGATTGAACGGGTCGAACCCGGCCGGATCACCGGAACGGGCAATCGCCTGGTAGAAAGAACAGTTGGAGTAGCCTGGCGGGCCCTGGTCGGGAACCCCGCCGCCTTCGCCATCACCAACGGCGATGGCGGTCGCCCCCACTTCACCTCCATTCGGGCCGAAACTGCAGAAATTGGACCCGCCCGAGGTGTACGCACCCGAGATCTCGGAGACGATGTCGTACGCGATGTTGAGCGTGTCGCCGGCGCCGAGCAGTTGGCTGACGGAATAGCTGTTGCTGCTGCCAAAAGCCGAAGCACCGCCTGCGTCACAAGCAAGGTAGCCGCCCAGCACTCCGACGTTTGCGCTGCCGACGTTGGCAACGCAGGTTGTGGCGCCGGAAACAGGATCGTCGATACGCCCATGCGAGCGCGCAACTTCGGTCCCGTTGAAGCGCAGGCTCAAGAGCAGATCGGAATAACCCGAGCCCCCGCCCGCCACGCCGATTTCGCCCGAATCGACACTGAAGGAGAAATTGACAAGTTGCGCCACGCCCGACGTGTTGGTGTAGCTGTCGGTGTAGGTGGCCGAGGTCTTGCCATAGAAAGTACCTTCCCCCGACACGCGGGCGCCAAAATAATTCAATCCGCCAGGGTAGCCGTAGGTGTGAAAGAACAGGCTACCTCCGGCATTGCCAGGGGATGCGAAGAAGTCGTTGGTGCCAGCGGGTACCAGTTCCATGGTTGAAGGCGTCTGCGAACCCGGGTTGGCAAATGCCGAAAGCGTGACCGCCGGCACGGCTTGCGCCGTGAACGATGCACCGGCGAGTGCGGCGGCAACCGCCAGCGCCAGCACCTTCGGGCGCGAGGAAATGGAATTTTGGAACGGCATGGATTCTCCCTTGTTGACGAAAAGAAGCGATCTGCAAGATTCGCGCCAGGCGCGCCGCCTGCTGCAAATTTAAATACTTGGCAGCTGCACGCTGACCAGACGATTCGCGGTTGTAAAAAATGCCGACGGTTGGCTGCGCGACGCGGGACAATCCCCCGAGGCGCCCGCCTCCACAGCCAAAACGACAACGGCAACGGCGGCGGCGGCGGGACGCGTGCACCTCGTCGAACCCGAACCGAAGCGCCTGCCGGTAACGCAGCACTTCCTTGGCGGCTGGGTTGGCGAAAGACTCGGGGTGAACATCGTCCTTGAACAATTCGTCATGGGTGGTGACGATGTTCTCGATTTCGGAGCTGTCCTGGGCCTCCTGCAAACCGAGGGTGTTGATAAGGATGGCCTGGTTCGTAATGGACCCGGCCAGCCCCTTGAGTTCGGCCAGGCGTCGGCTGATGGCCGCCAGCTGGTTCAGGATGGCGGGCGCGTCAAACCGGGAGGTTCCAGGGTTTCGAGAGGCTTCATTTTGGGTGCTGCAGAAACTGGAAGCGCATAGAAAATTGGAATTTCTATACATGCTTAGCGCCATGTATATAGAAATTCGGCCATTTTTTCCGCGCCGCGCCAATGTTGTCAGCGTGGTCCGAAAATGCGTTGCATGCCGTCAAGAGTGCCTCACGACATTCGATCCGGGAGCTCGTGCGGCGTAGTCAGTATTTTTGCGATGACCCTTCGCTGCCCGTGACTCAGGTACACTGCAACCTATCATTCTGATAGGGCTCGGCTTGTCAGCGCCATCCAACCACCAGCTCGAGCGCCATATTCGGAAATCCGCCTCCGACAGCGCAAACGTCGCGATTGTCAAACATGCGTGGAGTCAGATGCGGGCTCGGCATGTGAACCAGCCGATGGTCATGCAGGTGTTGCGCATGGGGCGCATGCACATGCAGCCGGAGCCGGACATTCGTTTTACCGGGTTGAAATGCCGCATGGAGCACTTTGTGTCGGGCACGAACGTGGCAGTGGTGGTTGCGGTCGAATACCCTGCCCCCGGCTTGACGGTTGTGACCGTCATTGACATTACGAAAGGTTGAGCATGTACCACTACACGGATGGCGGGCTGCGCAATGTATGGCTAGCCAACGGTTATGAGGTCAGGAAGACGCCGTTTGGCGAAGCGGTCGCATTCCATGATGGCGACGGGCTGACGCAGGCGATTTGCCAAGCGCTGGCCGGGAAAATCGGCACCTTGACCGGGGCGGAATTGCGTTACATCCGCAGTGGCGGCATGGGCCTGTCGCAACCCGCTTTGGGCAAACTGATGGGCATTGACGGCCAATCCATCGCCCGGTGGGAAAAAACCGGCAAGGTTCCCCGCTGGGCGGACAAATTGGTGCGCCTGCTCTATGCCGCACACGCGCAGGGAAACGAACCTATCTGCCGCGTGATGGACCGAATCAAAACCGTCGAGCGCATGGTCAAGCAACGCATCGTCGTGCAAGAAAGGCGTGGGCATTGGACGCCCACGACTGAATCTCTGGGCGACGACACCGTAGCGGCATAACGGCGACACGTAGGGCATACGCGGGTGTCGCTGCAACCACCCGGCGTCAACCATGCCTGGTCGCCGGTCAAGGTAATTGTCGCCGACCAGCGGGTGGGGCGCGACAAGGTCAGGGTGGGGGAATCTGAGGTGGCTACAGGTGGGGGAATTTGGATGGCCATCGGGGGCCGAGGCAATCCAGTGGGTTGGGTGGTTGCAAGTGCGGCATGGATGACTATCGCGACAGCCGACCCGCTCGCTGCAATCGACCTGGCGTGCGGTTCAATCAAGGAACTCGTCAGCGCGAACAAGAATCGTCACGGGGACCAAAAGGCCGATTGTTCTAGCCGTCTTGCGATTGACAACCATTTCCAACTTGGCCGGCTGTTGAACCGGCAGGTCAGCTGGCCTGGCTCCCTTCAATATCTTGTCGACGTAGTGCGCCGCCGACGCGAAGTGCTCATGGTAGACAACGCCATAGGACACAAGCCCCCCGGCGGTCACGTAGTCCTTCACCTCAAACATAGTTGGGATTCGGTACTGGAGAGCCAACCGGGCTAGCAATTCGCGGTTGTTGAAGGTGAACCACTCAACGAGAGTCAGGACGCCTTCGACTCGTTCGCGCGCCATTTCGGCGAACGAACGCTCAAGATCGCCGGGCCGATTGACCGGCATCGGCCGGACGTCAAAGCCCAGACCCTTGCCTTTGAGGACGAGCAGTTCGACGACCGAGGCCTGAACTGGAACGCTAGGGTTCCAGACGACACCCAGCCGCCTGGCAGTCGGCACCAGTTCTCTCTGAAGTTCGAGAAGCTTGGCCACCAACTCGTCGTTGGGGGTCAGAGTCACGCCGGTGAGGTTGCCGCCAGTGCTTGCATAGCTATGGACCAAGCCCGCGGCAACGGCGTCCCTTACGCCGACAAAGACTATCGGGATGGTGCTGGTCGCTTTCTGAGCTGCCTGAGCGCAGATTTGCGACTGAGTCAGGATTAGGTCGGGCTTCGATTGAACTAGCCGCGCCGCGTGAGCGGGGAGCGTTGCGGTATTAGAACCAACCCAAGCCCACTCGATCTCGAACTGCTTACCCTCCTCATAGCCAAGCTGCTTCATGCGGGCAAGGAAGGCAGCGTGGTTGGGCCCCGGCCCGTCAGCGGGCGAGAGCCAAGCGAGGCGCCACAGCTTGCGACTCTGCGCGAAGACGCCCACTGGGACGAGCAACGCGCCAACCTCGATGCAGAGGTGGCGCCGGGAGACCTGGTTGTGGGGCGCCTCGCGATGGCTGCACATTCGAATATCCTCACCTGACTCGGCGACGACTCTTGTGACCTATCCGACCACTCTGTCGACCTGCAGCCGAAACGCTGGCGGGATCACCACCTGAAGAGCTGTAGCGGTTCGCTGGTTCAGGACGAGCTCAAGGTGCGTGGGCTGCTCCACCGGCAAATCCGATGCTCTTGCGCCATTGAGGATCGCTGCGACGAAGTGCGCCGCGCGCTGGTAGCAAGCTATCAAGCTAGGGCCGTAGGAAAAGAGAAGGCCGGCGTCGGCGGCCGCGTCCCAGGTTGAGTTCGACGCCACGCCCAGTCGTATCGCCAGCGCCGCAATACTGGACCACATCGTGCTGGTCGAAGCGTCGTCATGAATCATCACCGCCCTAGCGCCACTCACACGTATGCCAGCGAACGCCGCTGCCAAGTCATCGGCCACTCGCAGGTCGAAGGTTTCAAGTCTCACCCGCTGCGTGGCAGCTGCTTCGGCCAACGCGGACCACGCCGGATGATTCTGGCTGTTCAAGGGACTGCGCAGCACCGCGATATGAGTTAGACCGGGAATGAGGTCCTTGAAGATTTGCATTCGCTTGCCCGGCAATTCCGAGGCAAATGAAGTCATTCCCGTAACATTGCCAGCCGGCCTCGCGAGGGTTTTGACCAAACCGATCTCAACAGGGTCGTGGGCAGTCGCGAAGACGATTGGAATTGATGTTGTAGCCTGCCGCGCTGCGACAGCTGCAGCGGTGGTGGGCGCAAAGATCAAATGGACGCCTCGATTGACCAATTCGCGGGCCAGGTGCGGGAAGGCACTGACCTCAGCCTCTGGAAAATCCAGTGCCAGGTTCTCACCTTCCTTGTAGCCGAGGGTCTGAAGTGACTTCAGGAACGCTTGCAAGTCCGCACTATCGCGACGCCGGGCGAAGAGGATGCCAACACGAACCGCGCGCCGCTCCTGTGCGGCGAGCTCGCCTGAAAGTGCTGCGAACATGAGGGAATTAAGAACCACTTGACGCCGCGTTAGCATGCAATTTATTGACGACGTCATCGCACCCCCCAGCACAATGGGACAGCGACGCGATGTCGCCATCGATCTCCCCAGAGAAATAATACATCCCAAGGCTTGCCGGTGTCCACCTCCGTCTGGCGAACGCAGACGTCCGCGCGACCTGAGTTGGCGACGGCCAAACAATGCGGGACTGCACCCAAGCGAGCGCAGAATGGAACGCCAGTTCGGGCATGAGAACCGTGTG
>JANMYG010000471.1:0-4703 GCA_031381865.1 Betaproteobacteria bacterium
CGGTTCGACTGTATGCCGGCCTTGTGCTTGTCGAAGCGCAGGTCGGGGTCCAGCCCGGTCATGCCGACGTAGACACAAGGCTTGCCGTTCACGTAGTCGGGGTTCGCACGCCGGAACCGGCCTTCGTACAGCACGTCGGGCGACAACTCGACCACGTAGACGTGGTAGTGGTCGGCGCGCCGGGTCTTGCGCGCTGCGGGTGAAGGCGGACGCATGGCGGAGGACGGCATGAAAATATCTCGGGTCGGCCGCCGGCTGTGCATGGCGCAGATCGCGATTTTCGGGCAACGGAGCGCGCCTGACAAGGCGGCGGGCCGCCCGCAACGAGCCTACCAGCCGCCGCATCGGTTTGCCGCCTTGCAGGCCATCGGTCCGGGCGCTGCTGGCGAAGGCCGCCAGGGCGAAGGTCCCGGCGCGAAACCGCAATACCCGACGCGTCACGCGGTGGTTTTTCGCTGAATCGACTCCTGCGTGGCTTGGTCGCATGGGTCAAGCCCTGTTGCACTCCATTGCGCGGTCGCAATTTCTGGAACCGCTTTGCTTGCTGTCATCCGCCATCTGAAATTGCTCGAGGCGCCGGCGCAACTCGACGAGCTCCTGGCGCAAGGCGCCAGACAAGCGCGCCAGAACGCCACTGCGTGTCGAGGCCCGCGCAGCCAAGCGGCCGGCGGCTTGCATGCAGGCAACTCGGACTCCTTTCGCTTTCACTGAAAAAGTATGCGCGAAAGCGCGGCAACTTCAAGGTGCTCAGCGAGGCGCTTCGCGACTGGCCGCTCGATGTGCTGGCCGGGCGTTCCTTCGCCACCACGGCGGCGCAGTTCCGGGATTGACGTTCGAAGGCTCGGGCGCCGTGGCTGCCTTCGCCCTGCTGGCCACGCGCGGTCAGACCACGTCGGACGTCCTCGATGCGGAGATCGACAGCAAGGTGGTGGGTTACATGCGCTTTGCACGCGTGGTGGTGGGCGGGATCAGGTCGGCGCAGCACTCAGCTCCGCAGCTGTCCTCCCCCCTTGCGGGCTCCCCCTTGATGCCGCTACGCCGAGCGCCACACCGACCTGATCCGGCCGGCGTGGTGGGTGTGCGGTGCGCCGAAGCCCGGCTCAACTTCTTGATGCTGGAACCATATTTGTCCACATCGATATCCGTGTGGCAACATGTGCCCACTGGCAGCTGCAACTTTATGCTGCTTGCATTTCGTTTGCCAGCATGGACTCCAACGCTCTCTATTACACCTTCAGCACAGTCGCTCAGTCTTTGGCGGCAGGATTTGCCGTACTGGCTGCGTTTGTTCTCTATCGACTCCAACACATCGAACAGCAGTTGACGAGCGCAAACTCGGTGTTTGATCGATTCAGCAATTACATAACCACAACGGAGATTTGGACAACGATCCTAAGTGATGGCTTGGAAGCGCTGGAAACGAGGATGCGCGTCCTTGAGAAGGAACGCAATACGAGCTTCTACTCCCGCTCAACTGTTGAAGGACCAGTCAACGCCGTGCTGCTCTGGTGGCCGATCTGGAAAAAGACGGTCCTATGGCTCAAGGTCTCGCTGATTACAACGATCGGCGACATTGCGCTCGCACTCAGCTTGCTACCTCTTGTCCCATCGCTCACGGCTGTGCCAGCACTATGCAACAGTATCCTTGTCGCAGTTGTGGCAATCGCCATCGCAGCGCTGCTCATGTACGGAAGACTGATTCTCTTGTTACTCAATCCTGCCAGACTCAGCCCTTTCAATCCTTAGCAACCGAATGCTGGCTCTCAAGTCGCTACCAATAATTGATTGATTTGCAATGGGAAATTTTGAGCGACTTTCGGACGATTTGCGGCAGCGGGCCGATTACTTCGCTAACCCTACGCTCAACCGGAGCGCCAACCGCAGGGCACCTTGGCCGCAAAGCGGACTTGTTTCATCATCCGCTTCGCGGCCAAGGCGCCTTGCCGTAGTCGCCCGGGTAGCTCCACGTTGAGGCCGCACAACACATGTCCCTCCTAGCTGAGTCGTTGGTCGAGGAATGGCTGAACCGGGCCGGATTCTTCACCATTCGTGGCGCACGGTTTGGTGTGAGTGAAATGGATCTTCTCGCGGTTCGCCAAGGCGCCAAGGGGCAAGAAGCCCGCCATATCGAAGCGCAGGTAAGCACCAACCCCATCGCATACATATCTCCGCTCACCGACGCGCAGTCCAAGCAGCTTGGCAAAGCCAAGACGTCAGCTTGGGCACGTCCTCCCGAAGTGTTGGAAGTAGCTGTTTCAGCGTGGATCGTGAAAAAGTTTCACGCGCCACGCAAGGTGGGCGCGAGAAACAAAGCTTGGCCCGGTCTCACTTGGTCACTCGAGTTTGTTCATGGCTCGGTACGTCATCCCGAGGAACTCGAGCTGATTCGCGCTCATGGCATCCAAACCCACACCTTCTACGCAGTCCTGGAATCGCTGTGTACAGAAGCCGCGCTCACGCACAAAGGGGGCGCAGGAACTGACATAGCAGAAATGCTCGCCTACTACGTCAAGCACCGTGACACTGCGGCCAACTCCTCGTTCCAGCGGGCTGCCTTCGGCAGCCGCTGAACGCAACGGCATCTGTCGAGGGCTGCTTTCGTAGCGCCTCAGCGATCTTGCCAATACCCTGGACGCCGACGCTGATGCGCGATCGCGAAGACGGTCACTTTCGCGCCAAGAACCTCATACACGACCGTGTATGGGAAGTGTCTGAGGTGGTAGCGTCGGTTGCCATCGTCGTCGTCGGGCCAGTCATTTGCCGTGACGGTCAGGCCATCGATGGCGTCGAACAGTTCCACCCGGAACGCGTCCGCAGCCATCGGGCTTCTGTCGAAATACCAGCGGAATGCCGCGCGGGCCTCCGCCTCCGCTTCGGGCAGTACTTCAACATCGAAGGAACTCACAGGGAATTAAGGCGCTGCCGAACTTCAGCCCAGGGAACCGCTCGCACTCGACCTGCGCGCAACTCCGCGCGGCGTCGGTTTACCTCGGCTCGCCACAGCTCGGAGACCGTCGCTTCGTCGGCCGTCTCGAGGCTATCGAGCAGGGCAACCGCCAAGGCCGAGCGCTCCTCAGCGGGAAGGCCGAGAACCTCGTCCAGAAGGTGGTCAACATGCGCATTCATAGGATTCAGTCTAGCACCGCGTGTGCCGTGCGAGAACAGGACAACGGACAGCCCGCCAGTCGACGCGGCAGCACAGCTGCAGGGAGCGGCTTCGCCGCAACTGTTGTGGTCCACTCGCGGCTGACGTTGAGGCTGCAATGAAGGGACCTCTCCCAGTTGGCATTTCTGGTCGACGCCGGTCGCATCATTGGCGCCGGATATTGGCGCAGGGGAAAGGCAGTATCTGAAAAGGAAAATCACCTACACGAATGAGCCATTGGGCGACATCGAGGTCGTTCCTGACTTTTTGCCGCCGCCGGCCGAGTTGGCGTTTCGTGAAGAGGGCGTCAAGGTAACTCTCGCGCTGAGCAAGAAGAGCGTGGAGTTTTTCAAGTCTGAAGCTTCCAAGCACTAGACTCAATACCAGCGGATGATCCGGCGTCTGCTCGATGCGTATGTTGATGCGCAGGAGGACCGCCCTACTGTTACTACTGGGCGCTCAAGTCGGACGCCCCGCAAGCGGTCCGCCGCATAGGCGGCCACGCCAGCTGATTCGACCTGGTGTCTTGAGAAAGATCCGCATGCAAGACCGCCTCCGCCGCCTGCTGGCTTCCGCTTCGATCTGCGCCTGCTTACTGTCGGTGGACAGCTACGCCGCGACGATGCCGAAGATCGACGTCAAGGCGCTTGGGACGCCAAAGACCATCGTCCTCATGGACATCCCCAAGGTGCGCAATCTCGCCCTCATCGGCGTCTACGTGGCGTGGGCGCCCGGGCCTGACCAATTCCACTTTTCCGCGCGCGCGGACCAGTTCTTCGAGGTCGGAGCGCAACCGCCGGTGCCATTTGCGGACCGCAGGCCATCGAACTACGGAATCATCGGCACACTCATCGAGGCAAGGCGGCGGACACCGGCACCAAGGCGACAGGATTCAGTGGCGAGATCCTCAGGCGGTTCCCGGACTACGACTTGCACGCCGACTTCATGAAGGCATTGCGCGAGGCATTTGCGCTCGCCGGGCTCACCGTCACCGTAGCGGACGGCCGACGCGACGCCGTGCCGCGCCTGCTCTGACCCGCGGACGATGGCGAAGGCAACAAGTATCCGTCCGGCCGTCTCGACGATACGCCAGCAGTCGATGCCGATCTCTTGCTGCAGGTGAGCCCGATCGCCTTTTACAACGCGCTCGGGCCGCTCAATGCATACAAGCGCAATGTGACCGTCGGCATCGCGCTCTACAACGGCCGCACCCGGCAGTTTTTCGGCCGGCAGACGCTTCGATATATGCCGGCCGATTCCAGGTTCGAGTACTCGCAGTACGCCGCGTTGGTCGACGACCTGCCCGCTGCCGCGCCGGCCTTGCGCGAGGCACTGCTGTCACTCGTTCCAGAGCTGGTCGAAATTGTGAGCGCCCGCAAGCGCTGAGCCGTGCCGATTCCTTGGGTGATGCGGTCCGACCCCGCGTTCCAGCGGGCTGCCTTCGGCAGCGCTGAGCGCCACGGTATCCGTGTCAACGATCGGCATGAACCGGCCACCCCGCAATCGCCGCAATCCGGCTAGTTTGGAATCGGCATAAACCGGCCACCAGCACGCGGCA
>JANMYG010000477.1:0-2312 GCA_031381865.1 Betaproteobacteria bacterium
GTTTGCCGCCGACCGCATCATCCAGCGCCGCCAGGTGGCGCTGCTGTCGGCGCGCGCGGTGCCGCTGGTGCCCAGGCCGGCGGCGCGCCGCGACTGGGGGCTGTTCCTGTTTTGCGCATTGGTGGGTGGACTGATATTCGGGCTGCTGGCGATGTCGTTCTGGGCCTCGTTCGTGACGCGCTGGCCCTACAACCTGGCGCTCACGCTCAACAACTACGCCTTCGGCGAATTCGACAGCAATGGCTGGGCCGCGTACTGGAACTCGCTCGAACTCGCGGCGTGGACCGCCGTGATCGGCACCGTGGTGATATTCGTGGGGGCCTACCTGCTGGAGAAGACGCGCGCGTTCGCGTTCGGGCGCACGCTGGCCCAGTTCATGGCCATGTTGCCGATGGCGGTGCCGGGCCTGGTGCTGGGGCTGGCCTACATCTTCTTCTTCAACGCCAAAGGCAATCCGTTCGGATTCGTATACGCCACCATGGCGATCCTGGTGATCAATTCGATCACCCACTTCTATACCGTGAGCCACCTCACGGCGACCACCGCGCTCAAGCAACTCGACTCCGAGTTCGAAGCCGTGTCGGCGTCGCTCAAGGTGTCGTTGCTGCGCACCATGGCGCGGGTCACGGTGCCGGTGTGCCTGCCGGCCGTGCTCGACATCAGCATCTACCTGTTCGTGAACGCGATGACCACCGTGTCGGCGGTGGTCTTCCTGTATTCGACCGACACCAAGCTGGCCGCGATCACCATCATCAACATGGACGAGTCGGGCTTCACCGCCGCCGCCGCGGCGATGGCGATCACGATCGTGGTCACCTCGGCTGGCGTGAAGATCGCCCACCTGCTGCTCACGCGCCGCCTGGAGCGCACCACCCAGGCCTGGCGACGGCGCTGATGGCACATGGTGTTCGATCGGCAAGATTCGTTCGGGCTGAGCTTGTCGAAGCCACTCGGCGCTTCGACCTTTCGACAGGCTCAGGCCTGGCCAAGCTCAGGGTGAACGGTTCGTCACCTTGAACGCCGAGGCGAATCAGGCAAGCGCCACCGGCCATTGGTCGTACAGCTTGACGTCGTGGCGCACGCCCCACAGCTCCACCGCCGCGGCGGTGCCGGCGTGTGCCACCTGCGCCGCGGCGCCACGCACGTAAGCCAGCGCCAGGCAGGCGCCCGCGCGCGGGCTCCAGCCGGCCGAAGCGGTCTCGCCCGCGGCCACGCCGTCCACGAGGACCGTTTCGCCGCCCCAGAGGTACACACCGGCGGCTTGCGGCACCAGCGTCACCAGCTTCTTGCGCAGCGGTTGGTCCTGCAGTTGCCGCAGCGCCTTCTGCCCGATGAACGCAGTGGCCTTGTCGAGCTTGACGCTGCCCATCATGCCGGCCTCGAACGGCGTCTCGTCCGGCCCCAGTTCCGCACCCCAGGCGCGCCGGCCCGTCTCGATGCGCAGCGCGTCGAGCGCGAAATAACCCGCGTCGCGCAGGCCGAGGTCGGCGCCCGCCTCGAGCAGCGCCAGATACACATGGCGCGCCATCTCCACCGGCACGTAGAGCTCGAAGCCCGCGCCGCCCACGTACGCCATGCGAGCCGCCCGCACGCGTGCCAAACCGAGGTCGATCACGCGCGTCCAGGAGAACTTCAGACCCTGGGGCGAGAGGTCGTCTGGGCTCACGCGCGCAAGAAGCTCGCGCGCCCTCGGGCCCATCACCGACAACACGCTGTACATCGGTGAGATGTCGGTCAGCACCGCATGTTGGGTATCGCCGATATGGCGCGCAATCCAGTCGAAATCGCGCACCGCCTGGCCCGAGCCGGTGATGATCAGGAAGCGCTCGCCGGCGCGGTCGGGCGTCTGGCGGATCACGGTCAGGTCGCTCTCGAAACCGCCGCGGTCGTTGAGCATCGGCGTGTAGACCATCTTGTCCACCGGCATGTCCATGTCGTTGGCGCACAGGCGCTGCAGCACCGCCAGCGCGTCGCGGCCGTGCAGCAACAGCTTGGAGAACGAACTCTGGTCGTAGATCGCAACCGCCTCCCGCGTGGCGCGTTGTTCGGCTTGTATCCACGCCAGCCAGCCTGGTGTGCCCAACGTGTGGGCCGGAGCCGGCACACCGGCGGGCCGGAAATAATTGGCCCGCTCCCAGCCGTTCTTGCTGCCGAACTCGGCGCCCCTGGCCAGCAGCTGGTCGTACAGCGGCGAAGTGCGCAGCGGGCGCGCTGTCTGCAGCTCCTGGCGCGGCCAGCGCATGGCGTAGTGCAGGCCCAGGGTCTCGGCGGTGCGCGCGAACAGGGCCTTGCGGTTGCCGGTGAACGGCCCG
>JANMYG010000483.1:0-3501 GCA_031381865.1 Betaproteobacteria bacterium
GATCACGCGCACGGCGTTCGGTGTGTGGCGGTGAGCGGGAGCCCACTCGCCGGGCAGCAGCAGTTGCATGCCCAGGTACATGGCCGCGCTGGCCTGCATCTTGTCCAGGCCGTGCCCGGGATTGGCCAGCACCAGCACGCGTCGCTCGGCCCGCTCGATCGGCGCCAGTTCGCCGGCTTGCATCAGCAGCGGCCGGATGACCTGGTACGGCCAATGCGTGGCGCGCGTATGGAGATTCGGCTTGCCCGGCGGCAACACGCCGCGCAGGCTCGGCCACAGCGGCACCAGATTCTGGGCCCGCAGCGCCGCGACATAGTCGGGAGGCAGATCTTCGAGCCGTCCGAGTTCGCTCATGTCGTACTTTCCTTTGATTCGGGTTGCCTGCCGTGCAGTCGTGAAGACTTCGTCAAGCGCGGGTCGTGGTCACGTCGAAATGCGCGGTGCGCCGTTACGGCGCGCCCTGCAAACGCGAGTCCGGCCCGAGCTGGGTGCCGGCGCCGATTTCACCAAGCTGCGGCGCCTGCGCGAGCACCTTTACCGCGAAGCCCTGGTGTGACGGCGCCAGCGTCGGCGCGGTGCCGCCGATGCCGCGGCCAGCGACCGGCACGGGAAGGTCACAAGGGGTGGCGTTCATGGGCGGCTTCTTGACAAGGTGTCTGCTTGACCGCCAGTCTACTCACGATGGGTGCAGTGGCAACATCGACCACGCCGCACTCGGGTAAACACCAACTCGCGTTCTGCAACCATGAAATTTACAGCCTCGACCGCTCGACCTCGAGGCCTTGCCCGGCCACGCCATCCGGCGCCTGCACCAGACCGCCGTGGTGATCTTTGTGCAGGAGATCGGCCCCAAGGGGCTGACACCGGTGCCGTACGCCGTCATGCAGGCCGTGGCCAATGCGCCGGGCGCCGACCAGTGCACACTGGACGCCAAGATCGGCCTGGACACGCCGACGATCGGCGGCGTGATCGACCGCCTGGAGACGCGCGGGTTGTCGCAGCGCAACGCGTCGGCGGATGAGCGCCGCGTGCGCTGGTCGACTCTGACCGAGGCCGGCCACGAGCTGCTGGAACTGGCCATCCCCGCCACGCTGCGGGTACCGGAGCGGTTGCTCGATCCGCTCTCCAGGCGTCAACAGGCGGAGTTCGTGCGCATGCTGCGCACCCTGGTCACGACCGACAACGAACTGGGCCGGGCCCCGGGCGAAGCCGGATAACCCGGCGTCGGCATCGGTGGTCCCATGGGCCGGCCGCGCCGGCAACGCCGGCGCTCAGCCGCCCTTGCGCGCCTGCTCGTAGAGGGCCTGCACCTTCGGCGCGTTGGCCTCGAGTTCGCGGATACGTTCCGGCCCCGACGGATGGGTGGACAGGAAACTGCTGCTGCCGTTGGCGCCCGAGGCGGCCGCCATCTTGCGCCACAAGGTCGCGCCCGCCTGCGGTGCGAAGCCCGAACGCGCGGCCAGTTCCAGCCCCACCAAGTCGGCCTCGCTCTCGTCCTCGCGGCTGAACTTGAGCGACGCCAGTTGCGTCAGGCCCCTGGCTGCGAGGTTGCCCAGATCCCCCAGCCCGAGCAGCTGTGCCCCCAGCGACAGCGCGATGCCGGTGCCCTGCGTCTTGACCAGGCGCTCGCGCGCGTGCTCGCGCAAGGCGTGCGCCATCTCGTGGCCCATCACCATCGCCGTCTCGTCGTCGGTGAGCTGGAGCTGGTCCAGGATGCCGGTGAAGAAGGCGATCTTTCCGCCCGGCAGGCAGAAAGCGTTGATCTGCTTGCGACCGATCAGGTTCACCTCCCAGCGCCATTGCCGCGCGCGGTTGTTCCACTGCGCCGCGTGCGGGATCAGGCGCTGCGCGATCTGCCGCAGCCGCTGCAACTGCGGGTGGCTGTCCGGCGCCAACGCCTTTTGCTTGCGGGCTTCAGCCATCATTTGCTGGTACTGCTGGCCGGCCGCCGCCTCGAGCTGGTCGGCCGGGATGAGTTTGCGCAGGCTCGACGACTTGCCCACGTCCACCTGCGCCAGCGCCGGGGCGACGACGGCGGCGCCGGCCGCCAGCACGAAAGCACGTCGCGCGTTCCAGACACGCGGGTTGGAAAAACACAGGCAACACATGGGTCAATAATAGCCACAACACCCTACCCAGCGCATGACCGATATATCCCCGACTTCCAGTAGGCCCAGTCTGACATGGCGCGACGCGATGCGGGTCTACCGCGAGCCCGCCAGCGTGCGCATGTTGCTGCTGGGATTCTCGGCCGGCCTGCCGCTGCTGCTGGTGTTCGGCACGCTGAGCTTCTGGCTGCGCGAGGCCGGCATCAACCGCACCACGATCGGTCACCTGAGCTGGGTCGGCCTGGCCTACGGTTTCAAATGGGTCTGGTCACCACTGGTGGACCGCTTGCCACTGCCGCTGCTGACACGCGCGCTGGGCCGGCGGCGCAGCTGGCTGCTGCTGTCGCAGTGCGTCATCATGGTGGCGCTGGTGTGTATGGCCGTGAGCGATCCGCGGCTGTCGCTGGCACCGATCGTCTGGGGCGCCTTGGCGGTCGCCTTCGGCTCCGCCACCCAGGACATCGCGCTCGATGCCTACCGCATCGAATCCGCCGGCGCGGAGCGCCAGGGCGCATTGGCCGCGACCTACCAGACCGGTTACCGGCTGGCCATGATCTGGGCCGGTGCCGGCGTGTTGTGGATCGCCGCCCGTGCCGAGGTGGCCGATGCGGCCGCATACCAGCAGGGCGCCTGGCAGACCGCCTACCTGGTGATGGCCGCGTCGATGCTGCTCGGCATAGTCACCGTGCTGGTGTCGCCCGAGCCCATCCACCGCAGCATCGCGCCGGCCCGCAGCGCCGCCGAGTGGCTGCGCGGCGCACTGGTGGCGCCGTTTGCGGACTTCGTCGGCCGTTACCACTGGCAGGCGGTGCTGATCCTGGCGCTGATCGCGCTGTACCGCATCAGCGACGTGGTGATGGGCATCATGGCCAACCCGTTCTATGTCGACATGGGTTATTCCAAGGATGAAGTGGCGGCCGTGACCAAGGTCTACGGTGTGGTCATGACACTGGCCGGCGCCTTCGTCGGCGGCGCGCTGTCGATGCGTTTCGGCGTGATGCGCGTACTGATGCTCGGCGCCGTGCTGAGCGCCGCCAGCAATGTCCTGTTCGCCTGGCTGGCCGGGCATGGGCACGACGTCACGGCGCTGGTGTTCGTCGTGTCGGCCGACAACCTGAGCAGCGGCATCGCGTCGGCGGCGTTCATCGCCTACCTGTCGAGCCTGACCAACGTCGAGTATTCGGCCACCCAGTACGCGTTGTTCAGTTCGCTGATGCTGCTGTTGCCCAAGTTCCTGGCCGGGTTTTCCGGCCAATATGTGGACGCCTTCGGTTACGGCCAGTTCTTCGTCGGCACGGCACTGCTCGGTGTGCCGGTGCTACTGCTGATCTGGCTGGCTTCGCGCGCGCTGCGCCCACCGGCGCCACAGGCTGGCGCCCAGGCGCTGGCTGAC
>JANMYG010000801.1:0-13047 GCA_031381865.1 Betaproteobacteria bacterium
CTGGCCTGCTCGGCCGCATGGCGCGCCTGCACCAGCTCGACCGTGCGTTGCGCCACCTTGCCCTCCAGCTCTTCGTTGTGCACCAGCAGCGCCGCCTGCGCGCGCCGGCGCTCCGTGATGTCCTGTACATGCGCCACCGTCATCCGGCCTTCGGCGGTGTCGAGCACGCGCAACTGAACTGCCGCCGGGAAGGTGCTGCCATCGCGTCGCCGCAAGCGGATGTCACCCGGCCCGCGGTCGATCTGGTGGGGAAATTTCGTGTCGATGAAGCGCTGGAACAGCGCCTCATAAGCGTCTCGATGGTCGTCGGCGAACAGCAGCCCGATCTTCTGGCCGATCAGGGCCTGCGCATCCCAGCCGAACAACCGCTCGCCGGCGTGGCTGGACATGCCGATGATGCCGTGCGCGTCAATCAGGAAGATGGCGCTTGGTGAGTCGTCGAACAGATCGCGGAATTTCCTGGCTTCGCGCTCGCGCGCCATCTCGGCACCAATACGCGTGGCCATCAGGGGCAGCAGTGTCTGCACTGCTTCGACATCGCGCAAGGGTCGGCGCGACATGACGACCAGCACCCCGCGTGGGGAGCCGTCCGCGGCGCCAGTCCCGAGCGGCACTGCCGCATAGGATTCGATGCCCATCGCCGACAACACCGCATCACCGGGAAACTGCAGTTGCACGTGTTGGGCAAATACGCATACCTGGCGTGTGTTTGCAGCCCCTTCGCACGGCGTTCCGGCCAGATCGTAGGAAAAATCCGCCACGAATTCCCCATCCAGGCGCAGTGCGCGCGTGCTGATACGGGCTGTCGATGCGGGCGTTGCTTCGCCAATGAACGCGCATTCGACGTTCAGCAGTGTGGTCAGCGTCCGCGTGACCATCCGCAGCAGTGGCTCGCCGACAACATCGGTGTTGAGCGCTTGCAGGGCCAGCCGGGTCAAATGGCGCAATTGGATGTTCTCGATCACGGCGACCCGGTAGTCGACTGCCCCTGCGGCATCCCGAACCACACCGGCCGCAACCCGGGCCCAGATCAGATCCCCGTTCTTGCGCACATAACGCTTCTCGACCCGGTAATGGGACAACTCCCCGCTCAGCAGGCGTTGCCGCAGCACCAGATCGGCAGCCTCGTCGTCGGGACACGTGATCTCGCTGATGGTCATGCGCGTCAGTTCGGCTTCCGAATAACCGAGCATCTTGCACAGGTGCGGGTTGCAGCGCAGGATACGGCCATCAGGCGTGGCGTGGGCGATGCCGACCGCGGCATGTTCGAAGGTGGCGCGGTACCGGGTTTCGCTGGTTTGCAGCTCGGCCATGGCCGCGTCGCGCGAGCGGGTTGCCCGTTCCTGGCGCAGGTAGTACCTGGTCGACCATGTGGCGGTCAACAGCAGCATGGCGACTACCAGGGCCAGGGTGCCTGCCCCTTCTTCGCGCCAGGTACCTAGCACTCGGCCCTTGTCGACATGGACCACGATCACGATCGGAAAGCTGCGCGAGGCGCGGTAGGCGGTCAAGACCTCTGTGCCATCTTCCAGGCGCTGCGCCAAGCGGCCGAAGGCGCTCTTCGCCAGCGCGCTTGCCAACAGATCCGTGGCCTGGCGCTGGCCCGGCATCCGCGCTGCGCCAGTGGAAAACAGCAGTGTGCCGTCGTAACGCAGCACGTCGACCGTGGCGCTGGCGGAATCGAGCGCCTGGCTGTAGTGGTTGATGAAAAAATCGCTGTTGAGCGCCGCCAGCAGCGCCATCCGACGGCCGTCGTTCAGCACCACATCGCGCGCCACCGGCACGAAGCCCTGGGCCCCGGTGCTGGCCGCTCTTTCGGGGCCGCTCGGTTGTCCATCGTCGAAGTCGCGGCCGGTCCAGGGCGCGCCGACGCGCAGCATGTCCGTCGAATCGGATGCGGGCGGCAGGAAGCCGTGCATCGGCACATTGCGCCCCAGGTTGCGCATATTGGAACTGGCGACGATGCTGCCATTCGCATCCAGCAAGACCAGGGATCGGAAATAGGGCGCGCGACGCAACTCGGCGGCCAGTGCCCTCGACGCCTCGGCCGAGCTCAAATGCATGGTATCGAGATCGGCCACACGGTCCAGGGTCAGTTCGATGACGTTGAAACTCTGGCTCAGGTGGTCCTCGAACGCGCGCGCATACAAAGCCGCCCGGTCGGAGGCCACGCCCAGGGCTTCCGCACGGTGGCGCAGCCCCAGTGACGCCGTCAGGCCGAGCGCACCGAGGGTCAGGGCCGCCATCGCGAGAAAGAAGTTGCGGCGTGCGCGCCGCACCGGCAGGGGCGATGGCAGGGTCATCACGGGGCCACGATGGAGTCGAGATTGTGGCGGCGCGCGCTCTCGCGCAGGCGGCCATCGCGCTGGACGGCGGCGACGAACTGCTCGACCCTGGCAAACCAGGGCTCGTCGCCGGGCCGCACCGCATAGGCATAGGATGTCACGTGGTACGCGGCGGGAGGGCTGACCAGCCGCGCCCAGTCCACCTGGTCGAGCATGCGCCGGCTGTAGGGAAAGTCGGTCATGAACACATCGGCCCGGCCGGATTCCACTTCCTGGTCGCGCGCCAGCGGACTGTCGACCACCATCAAGGTGGCGGCCTTGAGCCTTTCGCGCATCAGCGGCTCGTGCAGGGTTCCCTTGAGCACGGCCACCACCACACCGGGCTGGTCGATGTCGGTCCAGTTCCGGATGCGCCGGTTGCTGCGCGTGGTGATGGCGTAGACGTCGCTCACGAGGGTGGGTCGGCTGAAACGCAGCTTCGCAGAGCGCGCCGGCGTGATGCCGATGCCGAACATGGCGATGGCGCAGCGGTCTTGCGTCACGTCGTCGATCAACGTGGCGAACGTGCTGTCCACGAAGCGCAGCGCCACGCCCATATCCTTCGCCAGTGCGCGCGCCATGTCGATGTCCAGACCGGTCAGCTGCAGCGTATTCGGGTTGCGGTAGGTTATGCCGTAATAACCCGGCCAGATGCAGACCCGCAGCTCGTTGGCCGCCAGCACGCGTTCCAGGTGGCCGGTGTCGGCCCGGGCCGGCCCTGCCAGCGCGGCGCCGAACAGCAGCCCGACCGCGAACTGGATCAACGACATTCCCGGACCCGCCGCCGCCGTGCCGGACGATCCCGCGTCCGAACTCGATGGCGCGCATTTCAGTAGACGATTGGCCAATTTTCGCATTTCAAATCCGTCCCGACGTTGATGAATTTTTCGGCGCGGCGTTTGTCACGGGCAAAGTTCAGACACACGACACGGGGTGTTTCCACTCCTGCACCCAATCCAGATATGCCGAAGCGTCCATCGGCCGGGCGATGAAATAACCCTGCACCATGTCGCAGCGCAGGTGGCACAACAGGTCGAATCCCTCACGTGTTTCAACCCCTTCGGCGACCGAGGTGATGTTGAGTTTTCTGGCCATCTCCAAGCTGGATTCCAGAATCACGCGGGCCGAATTCTGTTTCGCCGCGTTGGTGACGAACGACTGGTCGATCTTGAGCTCGGTGAACGCAATACGCGTGAGTTGCTGCATCGACGAATAACCGGTGCCGTAGTCGTCGATCGACAGGCCGAAACCCTTCATGCGCAAGCGCGCCAGGTTTTCCAGTGCCGAAGCGGCGTCGGTCGCAGCCGCGGTTTCGGTCAGCTCCAGCACCATGTGTTTCGGCTCGACGGCCTGGCTTCGCACGATCTCGGTCAGGTGATCGGCGATATGCATGGCGCCCAGCGACCGGGGCGAAAGATTCACCGACACCTTGGCGTCGGTACCGGTGGCGCGCCAGGTGCGGCAAAACGCCGCGGCTTTTGTCAGCATCACCCAGGTCAGGTCGTCGATGCGGTCGGCTTGTTCCAGCGCGCCGATAAAAGCCATCGGCGCGACGATGCCCTGACGCGGATGGCGCCAGCGCGCGAGCGCTTCGGCGCCGGTGGCCTGGCCCGTGACCAGATCGATCTTGGGTTGGAAAAAGGCTTCGAATTCGTCGCTTTTCAATCCAGCCAGAATCTCCTCCAGCGTGAACGCGTCGTCCGGCGCGCGCGAGATTTGCGCTTGTTCGGGCCGGTGCAGCTGGATCAACGGCAGCAGGTTGGCGGGTGTCAGCGGTTTTTCGATGCAGCCCAGCAAATTGATGCCGTAGGCCTCCGACATGGTGGCAATCGAGGCCAGCAACTTGCGTTCGAGCGCGCTTACCAGGATCAACGAAACACGCAGCCCCGCCGCGCCGAGGTGGCGCAGAAACTCCATGCCGTCCATGCCCGGCATGTCGAGGTCGGTGATGATGATGTCGACCGACCGTTGCGGATCGTGCACGATATCCAGCGCCGACTGGCCATCGGCCGCCTCGTGGACCACCGTGGCACCCAGGCGCTCCAGCGTCTTCACCAGCATGCGCCGCTGGAAATCATGGTCTTCGACGACCAGAAAACTTAAATTGGAGATCATGATTGTTTTCCCTTACTCGCGGATCCGATTTGTTTCTTCGGGGACATCCTCAAACAGCGTCAAGGTAGGTATTCAGACGCACCCATTCGTGGTCGAACGCGCCCATATGGGTTGCCACTGCCAGCAAGTCGTTGGCGCGGCTTTCGCGCTCGATGTGCGCGCACACGCCGGCCAGCCCGAGCGCGCCGACCATGCTGCAAGCGCCCTTGATACGGTGCGACGCGGCCACGATACGCGCCACTTCGCGCGCGGCCACGGCCTGCTTGAGCGACGCGGCATCCTGGTCGTTGACGCGCCGGAAGTCCATCAGTATCTCGCGCTCGTCGGTCGTGTCACCGCCCAGGATAGCCGCCAGCACCGATGGATCGAGCGGGCTGTCCGGCAGCACTACATCCAGGGGTTCGCGCGATGGCGTGCCGGATAACTCGGCCGGCTCCGGAATCGGCAGCCATCGGTCGAGTTTCTTCAGGATCTGGCGCAACTCCACCGGCTTAACCAGATAGTCGTCCATGCCGGCGGCAGCGCAGAGCTCGGCGTCACCGCCCAGTGCGTTGGCGGTACAGGCAATGATCGGGGTGCGTTTGGCGCCGTTGCCGGATTCCAGCCGGCGTATGCTGCGCGCCAACTCGTAGCCGTCCATTTCGGGCATATTGCAATCGGTGATCACGATGCCGAAGCGCCCGGTTTTCCATAACTCCAATGCTTCGGCGCCGTTTTCGGCGCTCTGGGCCGCATACCCCAGCGCATGCACCTGGCGCATCAGCAACAAGCGGTTGGTGGTGTGGTCGTCCACCAGCAGGGCCAGCGTTCCTTCTGCTTCGGCGGCATCCATGCTGGGTGCCATGCGGCGCATGCTGGTCGTGGTGCTGAGCAAATCGCGCGCGCTGTCCAGATCGGTTTTGGGCAGATCGGCGGGGTCGGCGATGGGCAGCGGCAAAAGCAGCGTCATGGTGGTGCCCTTGCCGAGTTCGCTCGCCATCTCGACCGAGCCGCCCATCAGCTCGGCCAGCCGCCGGCAGATCGTGAGCCCCAGGCCCGTGCCGCCAGCGCGCCGCGCCCGGTCGCTGTCGCCCTGGCTGAATGGCTGAAACAGCAGTTGCTGGTTTTCGGCCGAAATGCCGGCGCCGGTGTCGGTGACGGAAAACCGCACGCGCTCGACCTGGTCGACCCGCGCCACCAGCTCGGCCTTGATCTCGACCGAGCCACGCGAGGTGAACTTGAGCGCGTTGCTGACCAGGTTGTTGAGGACCTGGCGCAGCCGCACCGGGTCGACCCGCACGGCGGGGCTGATCCGCGGATCGATGTGGCGCTTGATCAGCAGGCCCTTGCTGCTGGCGTTGCCGCTGTAGATGTTGTGTACGTCTTCGATCACGTCCCTGATCGCGGCGACCTCGGGGCGAACGTCCAGCCGCCCGGCTTCGATCTTGGAGAAGTCGAGGATGTCGTTGATGATGCGCAGCAGCGACCGGCTCGACTCGCTCACGATCGCCAGCGTGGCGCGTTGTCCGGCGTCGAGATGGCTCAGGCCCAGCAGCTCCAGCATGCCGAGCATGCCGTTCAAGGGCGTGCGAATCTCGTGGCTCATCGTGGCGAGGAAGCTGCTCTTGGCGCGGTTGGCGGAGTCGGCCGTTTCCTTCGCCTGCTGCAGCGCGTCCTCCAGCCGCTTTTGCTCGGTCACGTCAGCGATGTAGCCGTTCATGAGTACACCGCCATCCGGCTGCCGCTGCATCGAGGCTTCGTCGTGCAGCCAGCGCACGCCCCCGTCCGCATGCCGGATGCGGTAATCCTGGCGGAACGCGGCCAGGGACCGCATGGCGTCGGCCAGCGCCACCAGTACCGCCAATCGGTCCCGTTCGTCGATAGCGTTGACTACCATTTCCCAGTCCGGCAGCGCTCCGGCAGGACCGGCGGCGCCGGTGCCGTGCAGGTTGGCCAGGCCGGCGCCCATGAACACGAACTCAGGCTTGGCGTGCGCATCGTGCCGCAACTGGTACATCGCGCCCGGCAGGCTGTCGGCCATCGTGCGCAACTTCTGTTCGGATAAATCGCGCGCGCGCGCCTGCAGCGCAAAACCCAGATAACCCGGGATCAGGGCCAGGATCGCGGCCAGCGCCGCGGCTACCAGAACATTGCGCTCGAAATCAAGCTTTTGCCGCTGGTCCGCACGGCGCAAATCCAGCAGCCTGCCCTCGTCCTGCTTGAGTCCTCCGGTCAAGTCGTAGATTCGCGCGCTCGCCTGCTGTCCGACCCCCGAGGCAGCACGAAGCCGGGCGGCCTCGATGCCTTCGGTCTGGCGCAGGCGCGCGTTCTCCTGCATGATCGCGACGCGTTCGACAATCAGCTTCTCGAGTTCGGGTAGCCGGCTTCGCTGAACCGGGTTGTCCAGCGTCAGTTGCTTGATCCGCGCGACGGCGCCATCCACTTTCGCGAGCGCCTGGTCACGTTCGGCCAAATAGGCGTCGACGCCGGTCAGCAGGTAACCGCGCTGGGCCGACTCCGCGCGGCTGACGCTCTCATCGACCTCCGCGGCCGCATGCAGCACCTCCTGCGTGTGGCTGACCCGGCGCGACGACTCCGTCTCCTCGCTGCTCGCCCCATACACGGCCCAGCCGATGGCGGCGAGGACCAGCGTGGCGAGCCAGAATCCACTGTGGGCGAGAAACCGGGTGACAGACGGTTTGATTTCGGCTCCGATAAGGATCGCATCGTGGCTGCGGCGGGACATACCGGCCCGCAAATCGCACGAGATTTGTTTTGACCATCATGTTGCGCTGGCCGCGCATGGTCTGTGCGCTAACGTACAGAGCGGGCTTGCGAGCGACCCTGCAAGAGTGGCGCGATCAATTGACGCGGTTGCGGCTTGCCCCACGCACGCCGACGGCGGGCGGCGGCTCGTTTTGCGGCCCGGACTCGTTGCTACCGGCCCGATCCGCCCAAGCGCTGGTTGGTGCTGTGGATGTCCGTATTCAGGAAACCACCTGGTAATACAGGTTTTGCGGGTGTTTTGCCTGCGCGAAGAAAAACCAGCGCTCGGCGATCAGGCCCGGGGCCTGCACCAGCGCAGCCAGTATCCAGGGCAGGCCGGTCTGGCTGGCCAGGCCCCACAGGGCGAGCAGTGCGGGCAGCCCGAACGCCAACAGTTGGAATCCGAGCTTGACGTTCCGCAGCGTCGCCTGCCTGGCCCCATGGAAGAATTCGCGCGTGTTGAAGGCGCCGGCGGACATGCCCATGGACTTCTGCACCAGTTGGGGTGCCTGGATACCGGTCGCCGATTGCAGCGTGGACCGGTGTTTGAGGCCGGCATTGCGGCGCAAGGCCAGCGCGCGTGTGCCCCACGCGGCCAGCGTCAGCATCAGGGCGCCGGCCCCGTTCGCCTGGAGCATGCCCGCTTCGCCGGCCAGCGCCGCCAGCGCGCAGGCGAGCAGCAGGCCGGACGACAGGCCGATCAACGTGAAGTTGACGATGGTCAGCGGATGCGCCCACTCTTCGATGAACCGCAGGCAGGCGTAGATCATCGCGGTGCAATACCACAGCGCCACGGCGCCGACGACCAGCAGCACCGGCAGCAGCCAGGACCACGGTGCAGCGGCGCCGGCGCGCAGCGCGAGCCACCATAACGCCACCAGGGCGATGAAGGCCGGCAGCACGATCACCTCGCGCGACATCCACGAGGTGCGCCACATCAGGGCCGCGCGCCAGGCGCCCATCTTGCGACCCAGGTGCAGGAAGGATGCCGCCAGACCGGCGACCAGCAGCACTTCGGCGACGCCCAGCGCCATCAACACGAAACCCGGCGTCATGGCAACGCCGCCCAGCACGGCGAGCGCCAGCGCGACCACCAGGCCCTGTGCTGCGCCGGCCAGCGTGGTGAAGAAAAGGATGGAAAAGGCGGGGTGCATGGCTCAGTGTTCGGTAGGCGGGGTGATGCGCCGCGGCAGGTACTGGTTGGCCGGGCGGGTCTCCCATTCGGGCATCAGCGCATAACCGCCACGCTCGCGTATCGCCCGCGAGACTTCCGAGTCCGGGTCCTTGACGTCGCCGAACAGGCGCGCGCCGGTCGGGCAGGCCTTGACGCAGGCCGGCTTGCGGTCGGCCGGCGGCAACTGCTGGTCGTAGATGCGGTCGACGCACAAGGTGCACTTGGTCATCACCTGGCGCTCTTCGTCGAGTTCGCGCGCGCCATAGGGACAGGCCCAGGCGCAGTACTTGCAGCCGATGCACTTGTCGTAATCGACCAGCACGATGCCGTCTGACCGGCGCTTGTAACTCGCCCCGGTGGGACACACCGGCACACACGGCGGGTCTTCGCAGTGCAGGCAGCTCTTGGGGAAATGGATCGTGTCGGTCTGGGGATAGGTGCCGGCTTCATAGGTCTGCACCCGGTTGAAGAAGGTTCCGGTGGGATTGGCGCCATAAGGTGCCTCGTCGGCCAGCGGGCCGGCGCTGCCGGAGGTGTTCCACTGCTTGCACGAGGTCACGCACGCGTGGCAGCCCACACACACGTTGAGGTCGATCACCAGGGCCAGTTGAATGGCCAGGGTCTCGCCAGGTGCGGCGCGGACGGAGCTGCGAGGTTTCGCCGGTGCTCTTGCTTGCCCTTCGACAGGCTCAGGGCGAACGGGAAGTGCGGGCTCAGGGCGAACGGAAAGTGTGGGCTCAGGGCGAACGGGAAGTGCGGGCTCAGGGCGAACGGAAAGTGCGGACTCAGGGCGAACGGATGGGTGTTGCTGGCCAGCCATGGCAACAGACGACGGGTTCAAGCGTTCAGGTCTCGGCGCCGACGCATCCGCCAGCACGTTGGTTCCCAAAATTTCTTTCAGCCAGCCGATCATGATTTTCTGCGCCCTGCGAAGTAGCTCAGCACCGAAGCCGCCTTGCCCAGCACGCCCGGCGTGGCGGGCATGCTGGCGACCTGCGGAAACGTCTCCCGGGCTTCGTCGGGGTCGGCGGGGCGGATGCGCACGCGCACGTCGTACCAGCCGGCCTGCCCGGTCACCGGGTCGGAGTTGCTGATGGTCCTGCCGCCTTCGGCCGCGCCCCGGCCGATCGGGAACGGCAGTTCCTCCGAGATCAGGTGGTTGAGCAGGAAACCCTTGCGCGCCTCGTCGGCGCCGGGCGCCAGTTGCCAGGCGCCGTCGGCCTTGCCGATCGCGTTCCAGGTCCACACCGTGCCGGGCTCGACCGCCTCCGAATATCGCAGCATGCAGCGCACCTTGCCCCACTGGCTCTCGACCCAGCACCAGCCGCCATCCTCGATGCCGGCAGCCTGTGCCGTGCGCGGATTGACGTGCAGGTAGTTGTGGCTGTGGATCTGGCGCAGCCAGGCATTTTGCGAGTCCCACGAGTGGTACATCGCCATCGGTCGCTGGGTGATCGCGTTGAGCGGGTAGGCTGCCAGATCGGTGGCCGCTTCCTCGAGTGGCGCATACCAGAACGGCAGCGGGTCGAAGTAGGTGGCGATGCGTTCGCGCAATTCGTCCGGCGGCTGGCGCCCGGCGCTCTTGCCCAGCGCGGCCAGGCGAAAGCTCTGCAGCGTGTCGGAGTACAGCGCCAGTTGCACCGGGTCGTTCTTCTGGCGCCAGCCCTTGTCCTTGGCGAAGTCGAGGTACGCGCGGTTCCAGTTGCGCATGTAGTGCATGCCCTCGGGCATGTGGTACTGGAACACGCAGTTGTTCTTCTCGTACATCTCCCACTGCTTCGGGTTGGGTTCGCCGCGCAGGTGCTGGTCGCCGGCCGGCCCGCGCCAGCCCATCAGGAACCCGATGCCGGGCTGGGGCTGGAAATTGACCACGAAATCGGTATAACCGGTGAACTTGCGCCCGCCCTCGGGCGTGGTGAAAGCCGGGAACTTCAGCCGCGAGGCCAGTTCGATCAGCACTTCCTGGAACGGCTTGCACTGGCCGGTGGGCGGCAGCACCGGCACGCGCACCGAATCGACCGGCCCCTCGAACTCCGAGATCGGCCGGTCGAGCATGCCCATCACGTCATGGCGCTCGAGGTAGGTGGTGTCGGGCAGCACCAGGTCGGCGAAGGCTACGGTCTCGCTCTGGAACGCATCACACACCACCAGGAACGGGATCATGTATTCGCCGACGCCGTCCTTGCGGTTGAGCATCTCGCGCACGGCCATGGTGTTCATCGAACTGTTCCAGGCCATGTTGGCCATGAAGACCAGCAGCGTGTCGAGCCGGTACGGGTCGCCCTTGACGGCGTTGGTGATGACGTTGTGCATCATCCCGTGCGCCGACAGCGGATGCTCCCAGGAAAACGCGTGGTCGATGCGGATCGGCGAGCCGTCGGGGTTGATCGCGAGTTCGTCCGGGTGCGCCGGAAAGCCCAGCGGCGCGGCGTTGAGCGGCGTGTTCGGCTGGATCATGTCGGGCGCGTTGAAGGCCCGGTAGTTGGGAACGATATGGCGCGGGTAGGGCGCCTTGTGCCGGAAGCCTCCCGGCGCGTCGATGGTGCCCAGCACGCTCATCAGCACCGCCAGCGCGCGCACGGTCTGAAAACCGTTCGAATGCGCGGCCAGCCCGCGCATGGCGTGGAACGCGACCGGGCGCGCCTGCGTGGTCGGGTGCAGTTTGCCCCAGGCATCGGTCCACGGGACCGGCAGCTCGAAGGCCTGTTTCAGTGCGGTGTCGCCCAGCTCGCGCGCCAGACTGCGGATGCGCCCCGCGTCGATGCCGGTGATGGCCGCAGCCCACTCCGGGGTGCAGCTCGCGACACGTTCGCGCAGCAGCTGGAACGCGGGCGCCACGCGCGTGCCGTCGGCAAGCGTGTAGTGGCCAACGAGTGCCGGGTCGCAACCCTCGGCGATACCCTCGGGATAGGCGTTCAGGACCGTCCCGCTGGCCGTGTCCCAGACCAGCTTGTTGTGCGGGTTGCGGCCGTCGCCCGGCGCGCCTTTTTCAGGGTTCGGATCGAAGGCGAACAGGCCCTGGCGCTCGCAGTCGTCGAGCAACACCAGTTGCGGCGCGTTGGTGAAGCGCTTGAGGAAGGCGTGGTCGATCAGCTCGCTGGTGATGAGCTCGTGCAGCAGCGCCATCAGCAGCGCACCGTCGGTGCCGGGCTTGATCGGTATCCACTCGTCGGCGATCGCCGAATAACCCGTGCGCACCGGGTTGATCGAGATGAAGCGCCCGCCGGCACGCTTGAACTTGCTGATCGCGATTTTCATCGGGTTGCTGTGGTGGTCCTCGGCGGTGCCGATCATCACGAACAGTTTGGCGCGCTCCAGGTCCGGGCCGCCGAACTCCCAGAAGCTGCCGCCCACCGTGTAGATCATGCCGGCGGCCATGTTGACCGAACAGAAACCGCCGTGCGCAGCGTAGTTGGGCGTGCCGAACTGGCGCGCGAACAAACCCGTCAGGGCCTGCATCTGGTCGCGGCCGGTGAACAGCGCGAATTTCTTCGGGTCGGTGGCGCGGATCCGGCCCAGGCGCTCGGTCAGCAGCTCGAAGGCCCGGTCCCACGAGATGGTCTCGAATTCACCCGCGCCGCGTTCGCTGCCGGCCTTGCGCAGCAGCGGCTGCGTGAGGCGCGCGGGCGACAGCTGTTTCATGATGCCGGAGGCGCCTTTGGCGCAGATCACGCCCTGGTTGAGCGGGTGCGCCGGGTTGCCGTCGATGTAGCGCAGTTCACCGTCGCGCAGGTGCACGCGGATGCCGCAGCGGCAGGCGCACATGTAGCAGGTGGTGCACTTGATCTCGGTGTTCGCGGTCGGTGTGGGCGAGGCGAGCGGATCGTGCAGTGGCTGCTCCGACAGAAATTTGAACATGGGTCGGGTCTCGTCTTTGTCAGTTCGCGTTGGCATGGAGCATACGCGCGGTATGCCGGGCGATCACCGCTTCTTCGTCGGTCCTGAGCACCCAGGCGCCGACCGGGCTGTCGGCTGCGCTGATGCGCGGGCCGCCGCGGCGATTGGCCGCGGTGTCGGTCCGCACGCCGAGCCAGGCCGACGCCTGCAGGATGCGTTCGCGCACGAGTGTGGCGTTTTCGCCGATGCCGCCGGTGAAGACGATGGCGTCGATGCCGCGCAGCGCGGCCGCGAGGCTGCCGAGCTGCTCCACCACGCGCTCGACAAAATGGGTGATCGCGTCCGCGGCGGCGGTCAGCGGCGAGGCCTCGAGTTCGCGCATGTCGCTCGACACGCCCGACAAGCCGAGCAGGCCCGACTCGCGAAACAGCAGCCGCGTGATCGCGTCGGGCGCCATGCCGCGCGCCTGCAGCAAATACCACACCACGGCCGCGTCGATGTGGCCGCAGCGTGTGCCCATGGTCAGGCCGTCGAGTGGCGAGAAACTCATCGTCGTCGCCACCGAGCGACCGGCGTCGATGGCGCACATCGACGCACCGTTGCCCAGGTGGGCCACCACCACCCGGCCATGCGCCAGCGCTGCGTCGTGTGCGGGCAGCTGGGCCACCACCGATTCGTAGGACAGGCCGTGAAACCCGGACCGGCGCACGCCTTCGTCGTGCAGCGCGCGCGGCAGTGCGAAACGCCGGTGCACGTCGGCTTGCGTGGCATGGAAGGCGGTGTCGAAACAGGCGACCTGCGGCACCCCGGCAAAGGCCGCGAGCGCGGCCCGAACGCCGCTGAGGTTGTGGG
>JANMYG010000544.1:0-4868 GCA_031381865.1 Betaproteobacteria bacterium
TGGCTGTCATCCCGGCGCAGGCCGTCGTGGCTGTCTTACGGGCGCGCGGCGACATGGCTGTCATTCCGGCGCAGGCCGGGATCCACGGTTGCGCGTGTCGTCGCTCGTCGTGCCGGGATCTCGGCCTCCCCGCGCCGCGCCGGACAGCGCCTGGCGCGACGCTGCGCTTGTGGTGTTCGGTGGTCCGGACTCCCGAACACTGGCGGCCGCGCGCGTAGCGCGACTCGTCGACGGCCACGTCTGGGCTGTTTGAGCGTAGAGAGCGCAGCGAACGCAGCGAGTTCCGCGACGCGGCCACAAGACCGGGCATCGCAGGGCAGTCGGGCGCAGCACCGACTGCACCAGTGAAGCGCTGCGGCCTGGGCGCACGCGCCTTTGCTGCGACCAAGGTCGAACGCCACGCGGTGCCGGCGCGTAGCCGCTGACAGCCACAACCGAAGCGGCTGCCTGGCAACGCCTGGCGCGGTGCAGGGAGGCCGGAATCACTGCACGACAAGCGACGACCCGCGCAATCGTGGCTCCCGGCCTGCGCCGGGATGACAGCCTTGGCGGTTATGAAAACAGTCGTGAAGACAGTTGCCGGAATGACAGCCTTGGCCACTATGGCAACTTCTGCCGAGCTGGCTGACGACCACAAAGGGTCGAAACCGCCAGTTCGACACGCAATGCTGAATATCGCCAGCTGGTCGAACGCGGATGCCGCCTTGCGCTCAACCTCAGCCATATTGCTGACCGTCATGGCACGGCTGCGCATGGCAAGGGCGGAGCCACCCGTTCTGGAATCCGTACAGTCGCCGCCAGTCCATGGTCGACGGTTTTCGCGTTCTGAAGCGGACCACCGATCAAAGCTCGGCAAAGGCGCGTAGTGAATTCCGGCAAGGCAGCGACAGCGAAGACAAAGACGGGCATGCGCCCGAAGCGGCGCGACTGGCCGCACTGCAGAAGGCCCGCCGACCGCCACCTGCGCCGCCAGCCGCCAGCGGCCAGCTATCCCACCTCAGTCGATCACCTCCGTGGCCTGCACCAGCACCACCTGCGGTACCACCAGGCCGAGCGCGCGGGCGGCCTTGAGATTGAGCACCAGGTCGAACGTGCTGGCGCGTTCAAACGGGATTTCGGCCGGCTTGGCGCCCATGAGTATCTTGTCCACCAGCGCTGCGGCGCGGCGAAACATGGCGGAAAAATCCGATTGGTACGACGCCAGACCGCCCCCATCGAGGTAGTCCCGACCGCCCCACACCGACGGCAGTCGGCTGATGCGGCACAGTTCGGCAAGGCGCGCGCGATGCACAAAGAACGTGGGGTCGGCCAGCACCAGAACTCCGTCGACCTGTTCCTTTGACAGCGTAGCGAACGCGGCCTCGAAGTCTTCCGGAGCGCGCGCCTCGACCCACGGAATCTTGAGACCCAGCCGCTGCTCGAATTCCTCGATGAACGGTCCGCTCGTGGCGCCGCTGGGGTTGGCGAGAATGCCGACGCGCCGGGCCTTCGGCACCAGGTCCTTCATCAGCTGAAGGCGTTTGGCCAGCAGTTCGATACCCCAGCTGCTGACGCCGGTCACATTGCCACCCGGACGCGCCAACGTCGTAGCCAGGCCGATCGCCACTGGATTGTCCACCGCCACAGCGACGATGGGGACCACACTGGTCGCCGCCCTGGCTACGAGCGCGGGGCGCGGGGCGCTGGTCACCAGCACGTCCAAACCGAGCGCGAGCAGTTCCTCAGCCAGCGCCGGCAGCCGATCGACGCGGCCTTCGGCCCAGCGAAAGTGCAGCGCCAGGTTGCGTCCCTCCGCATACCCGAGTTCACGCAGGCCCAGGCGAAACGGTTCGACGACATTTCGCACCATGCTGGCGTCGGGTGCCGAGCCGAAGAGACAACCTACGCGCGCCATGCGGGGCTGCGCAAGTCCACGACCCGGTAGCAGCGGCCAAGCGAGGCCCGTGGCAAGCAATGGCCTGCGTTTCATTCGATCACCCCGTTCCCGCGCAGTGGCTGCAGCGGGATCAGCAGGCGCAGCGCAATCGACAAAAGTGCGATGTTCCGGTGGTTCATCTGGCCCCTCCCATTGCTGGCACAAAAGCAGGAACCTTGGATCATGGACCCGCGGCCCAAAAAAGCCAAGCCGGCGAGCAGCCGGCGAGCAGTTCACGCCCCGAAACCACCACGGCGGCCCACGCCCCACCCGCCGTTAGCCCTTCGGAAAATCGGTCGCCACTCCGGTGTCGCGCCAGGCCTCTACCTCGGCCAGCGTGGCCTGCAGTTTGCGCGCCACGGTCTGCACTCCGAACGCGCCCAGCACCAGGTGGCGCGGCGGCTGCTCGATCTGGGTGATGTGCAGCATGGCCTCGGCCGCCCGCAGCGGGTCGCCGGGCTGGCTGCCGCTGCCGTCCACCGTTCCCTTGAGCCGTGCGCCTGCTGTCGCGGCGCGTTGTCGGCGATCCGACATAGACGGAGAATTTCGCAGGCTGCACCGGCGGCTTTGCAGCGTAAAGAGTCGCCCATCAATGCCCGCAATGCGGCGGTCCAATTGCATGAGGTTAGGTGCCGGTCACCCGCCGTTCGTGTTTGCCAGCAAACGACCCATAGGAGTCACACGCTGGCCTGACATCGGCGCCCGGAAGCGGTCGGTCATCTCCGCGCCAAGGCACCGAATTCAGCCCGCCTCGCCGAGCCGGGTGCCGGCGGGGGACGAGGCTCGTGCGCTGCGGCCGCAGCAGGCCGCTGCAATCAACCTCCCGCATCGCCTCCTGGCCTCGTGCAACCCAAAAGATGTCGATCCCAGGCGCGACGGTGCGAACGCTCATCCCACGTCTCTCCCTCGCTGCGGGGGTATGTCGGGTCAAGGCCGGCGCAGCTTAATCACCTCGCCGACCCTTTGTCTCTCCACGTCCTCGGCGTGGAACGGCAGCACCGGCCACCGCTTGGCGGAGAACAGGCGCAGTTGGTCGACGGCGAACGGCGACGCCGGATCGGTGCTCTGGCCGTAGGTCAGCAGCCCCTGCGCCACCGGGCCGCGGGCGTCGAAACCGACGGTCTGAACATAGCTCGTGCCATAGTCGATGCTGTAGCCCTTCGGGCCCAGGCCCGTGCGGTCGCCCAGGTAGTTCAGTACCCCTTCGCCCGAGTAGCCGCCATGCAGCGCGATGGGCTCCGGCGTGATAGCCGGGTGCTGCAGGGTGCCCAGCGGCGCGTCGAGGGCCAGGCCTGCGCCACGCACCTTCTCCACAGCGGCCTTCAGGGACGCCCAGACCTTTGTGGCCACCGCTGCATCGGCCATGTTCAGGCCCATCGGCGTCGCCGAGGGGTGCGTATTGTCGAAGGGCACACGGTACAGCTGCGGCTTGGCCGCGGCGCCGCGCCAGAACTCGCGGAACAGGTGCGCGCCGCGGGAGTTGACCTCGTTGCGCCGGTCCCAGCCGCGCAGCGCGGCGCAGCCGTCTTTCGCCTCGGCGCTTGGCACCTCGCCGGCGCAGGCGGCCAGCAGGTCGGGCAGCACCACGCTGGCCATCAGATTGCGGTTGCTAAAGAGCTGCTCCTGGCTGCCGCGCAATGTGACCGGCCCGCGCGCCACAAGTTCGGGAACTTCGATCAGGCCCGAGCGTGTGCGCGGCTGGCGCATGACATCGTCGCCCACCAAGGGCGAGATGGCGCCGAAGCGCTGCGCCGGGTGGGTGTAGAAGAAGCTGTCGTTGCTGTTGTGCACCCAGTCGCTTCGCACCGCCACCGGCATGCATTCGAAGGGCGTGAGGCCGGGCACGGCCGACGCCGGGTCGCGGCGCCAGGCGCAGGCGCTCGTGCTGCAGGCTAGCACGATCAGGCCGGCGCCCCCGCGCAGCGCCGCGGCCTCGCGGCTGGGCGCGCAGCGCTCGAGCTGAGTCGCATCGACGTCGGGGACTCCGCTCACGTCGGCGTATAGGGCGTTGCCGTGGCGGTCGGTGGCAATGGTATTGACCCAGGCCGTTCCTAGGCCTCGCAGGGCCTTCTGAATGTCGTGCACGCTGGTGGCGGTGCCGCACGGAGAAAGAATCTATCCTTCGCGAAGCTGCAAGGCGTCAAGGTGCGCGGTTATGTGTCGTGTGTCGTCGGTTGCCCTTACGATGGCGACATCAAACCGAGCAAGGTGGCCGAGGTCTCACGCGCGCGGTTCGAGCGCGGCTGCTACGAGGTCTCGCTCGGCAACAGGATCGGCGTCGGCACGCCGGCGTCGGTCGGCCGCATTCTCGATGCGGTTGCGGCGCATGTTCCGGTGGACCTGCTGGCCGGCCGTTTCCACGACACTACGGCATGGCCGCCGTCAATTTCTACGCCGCTTGGCAGTTCGGACTGCGCGTGTTCGACAGCTCGATCAGCGGGCTCGGCGGCGGTCCGTATGCCAAGGGCGCATCGGGCAATGTCGCGACCGAAGATGTCGTCTATCTGCACGGCCTCGGCGCCGAAACCGGCATCTGCAACTCGCATAGGTAGCGCCTATGACCGACATAAAAATTCAGATCGGCCCCATGCTCCGCTTGGCTTTAAGCTTTGCTCCGATCAATTCACAGGAGACAGACAGATGGACGCAAAAACTGGAACCCTTGGCGGCGGTTGCCCGATGGGCCACGGCGAAACCCGATCGCTGCTGGGACGCACCAACAAGGACTGGTGGCCCGAGATGCTGGCGACCGAGATCCTCAACCCCAACGGCGCCAACAACCCCCTGGGTGCGGACTTCGACTATGTCGCGGCCTTCAAGGCGCTCGACAATCCTGCGCTGAAAGCCGACCTGCAGGCGCTGATGACCGACAGCCAGCCCTGGTGGCCGGCCGACTACGGGCATTACGGCCCCTTCTTCATCCGCATGGCCTGGCACGCGGCGGGAACCTATC
>JANMYG010000697.1:0-6589 GCA_031381865.1 Betaproteobacteria bacterium
CAACTGAACCCGTTCGTGATCCGGCACCAGATCGTGTGGACTGACTGAGCTTCGGTTGGCCGCAAGTACTTCGCGGCGCTTGGCCAGGCCGACGCGCGGCATGCGCTCGCACAACCAGGCCGGCTCGACCGGTGGCCTTGCAGGTCGGACAGGCGGATCACAGCGCGGCTGGGAACGCGGCAATTCGGCACGGTGAGCGCGCGGGCCGGCAGGGCATCGGCGTACCATTTGCGCGATGTACGGCGCTGCCTGATACCGGAGACACCCGCCCATGCACAACAACGAGAAGCAACGCCAGCAGGACATGAAGGAGGGCCGTGCCGACTGGCACGCCTGGGGTCCGTACCTGAGCGAACGCGCCTGGGGCACGGTGCGCGAAGACTACAGCGCCGACGGATCGGCCTGGAACTACCTGACCCACGACATGGCCCGCAGCAAGGCCTTCCGCTGGGGCGAGGACGGCCTGGCGGGCATCTGCGACCGCTACCAGTTGCTGTGTTTTTCGCCCGCGTTGTGGAATGGCCGGGACCCGATCCTCAAGGAGCGCGCTTTCGGCCTGACATCCAACGAGGGCAACCACGGCGAGGATGTGAAGGAGTACTACTTCTATCTGGACAACACGCCGACCCACAGCTACATGAAGCTGCTCTACAAGTACCCGCAGGCGGCATTTCCCTACCAGCGCCTGATCGACGAGAACCGCGCCCGGGCCGGCGCCGGACCGGAGTTCGAGCTGCTCGACACCGGCATCTTCGATGACGACCGCTACTTCGACGTGTTCGTCGAATATGCCAAGGCCGGCACCGACGACATCTGCGTGCGCATCGAAGCCTGGAACCGCGGCCCGCAAGACGCCGTGCTGCACCTGCTGCCGCAACTGTGGTTTCGCAATATCTGGTCCTGGGGCGACAAGCGCCTGCGCGAGCCGACGATCCGACCCGGCGGCACCGGCCCGGACCATGTCGCGCTGCTGGCCGACGACAGCGCCGCCGACGGGCTGAAGAACCTGCCGTTCAAGTACCAGCTGGGCCCGCGCCACCTGTATGCAGAACCCGACGGCGAAGCACTCTTCACCGACAACGAAACCCATGCGGCCCGGGTGTACGGGGCATCGGCCGACAACCGGAGGCAGTTCGTCAAGGACGCGTTTCACCGCCATGTGGTGGACGCGGAGCCGGCCACCAACCCGGCACGGCATGGCACCAAGGCCTGTTTTCATTACACCCGCATGGTCGCGGCCGGCCGGTCCACCGTGGTCCGCCTGCGCCTGTGCGCCGCGGCCCTTTCCCATCCGCTGAGGGATGTGGACGAGATCGTCGCGTGCCGGCTGCGCGAGGCCGACGCCTTCTACGCCAGCGTCCACCCCAAGCGGGCCACCGAGGATGAACGCCGGATCCAGCGCCAGGCCTTCGCCGGCCTGATGTGGTCCAAGCAGAACTACCTGTTCGACGTGAACCTCTGGCTGCGGGGCGACGACTCGCGCGCACCACCGCCCGAATCGCGCAAGCGGATTCGCAACACGCACTGGCGCCACCTCAACTCGATGCGGGTGTTGTCGATGCCCGACAAATGGGAGTACCCGTGGTTCGCCGCCTGGGACCTGGCCTTTCATACCGTGGCCATCGCGCTCATCGACGCCGAGTTCGCCAAGGAGCAGTTGTGGTTCATGCTGTTCGAGCAGTTCCAGCATCCGAATGGCCAGATCCCGGCCTACGAGTGGGAGTTTTCGGACATCAACCCGCCGGTCCACCCGTGGGCGGTCTGGCGCGTCTACAACATGGACCGGATCCGGGTCGGCGTGGCGGACCGGAGCTTCCTGGAGAAGTGCTTCCAGAAGCTGCTGATCAACTTCGCCTGGTGGATCAACAAGGTCGACAGCAATGGCAACAACGTGTTCGAGGGCGGCTTCCTGGGCCTGGACAACATCACGCTGTTCGACCGCTCCGAGAAGCTGCCTGGCGGCGCCGTGCTGCAGCAGTCGGACGCCACCGGCTGGATGGGGTTTTTCTGTCTGAGCATGATGCGCATGGCGCTCGAGCTGGCCAAGGAGAACAAGACCTACGAAGGCCTGGCCAGCAAGTTCTTCCAGCACTACGTGTACGTGGGCGCAGCCATGAAGCACATGGGCGGGCGCGACCACAACCTGTGGGACCAGGAAGATGGATTTTTCTACGACGTGTTGCGCTACCCGGACGGCACGTTCGAAAAGCTGCGCGTGCGCTCGCTGGTCGGCCTGATTCCGCTGTACGCCGTCGAGCGCCTGGAAAGCCGATGGACGACGCAGTTCACCGAGTTTTCCAGCAACCTGCACTGGTTCCTGAACAACCGCCGCGACCTGGTCGAGTTGTGCGTCAACCACACCGTGCATGACGGGGTCGAGACGCTGGCGCTGACGATCGTGGACCTGGCCCAGCTCAAGCGCATGCTCGAGCGCGTCTGCGACAGCGACGAGTTCCTGTCCGACTTCGGCTTGCGCAGCCTGTCCAAGGCCCACGCGCAGCACCCGTTCGAACTCGGAGACAAACGCGTGGTCTACGAACCGGGCGAAGCGGCATCCAAGATCAAGGGCGGCAATTCGAACTGGCGCGGACCGGTCTGGTTCCCGACCTCGTTCCTGATGATCGAGTCGCTGCGCAAACTGGCCAAGGCCTACGGTTCGGACATCGTGATCGACGGCAAGGATGGACGCCAGTGGACCATCGGCGAGATCGCCCGGACCCTGGCCGAGCGCATGATCGCGATCTTTGCGCGCGACGCGCGCGGGCGCCGGCCGGTTTTCGGCAGCACAGAGAAGTTCCAGACCGATCCGCACTGGCGCGACTACATCGCCTTCCACGAGTATTTTCACGGCGACACCGGCGAAGGCCTGGGGGCCTCGCACCAGACCGGCTGGACCGGGCTGGTCGCGTCGCTGATCGACGAGTGGCGGAACTGAATCAGACTTTGTCGACGTCCCGCCTGCGGCCCGGCACCGACCGCTCAACTGGTGATCGGCACCAGCGGCGTCAGGCGCGGGCCGGGCCCGACCTTGCGCGCCACGATGACGATTTCACGGCTGAAGCAGCCCGGCGTCAGCCGATAGGCCAGGTGCAGGAGCCGGCGCTTCCAGCCCCGCAGGATAGCATCGGAGCGGTAGTCCGTCGACTCCACCGCCAGATCGCAGGCCGCCAGGAAACGCGCCACTTCACGCGCGGAATACTCGCGCACATGGCCCATGTGCCCGATGTTGCGCAGCTTGCCGTACTCCTGCACCGGGTCGGCGATGCTGCGACCCAGCAGGAACCGGCCGAGGCTCGGCAGCGAATAGACGTTGGGGGTGGTGAGCAGGAGCGCGGCGCCAGGCGCGAGCACGCGGTGGATCTCGCTGAGCACGAACGCCGGGTCGATGCGCAGATGCTCGAAGGTTTCGCACAGCAGCACACAGGCGAAGCTGTCATCGGCAAACGGCAGCACCGAGCGCTCCATGTCGCAGCGGCGCACATCGAGATCGAACTGTCGGACAAGGTCCGCAACGCGGTCGGGGTCGACGTCCACACCTACCGCAGTGTGCCCATGCAACTTGAGCAGCGCCGTCATGTGGCAAGGCGCCGAACCGAGGTCCAGGATCGTGCCCTTGGGCGCCAGCGCAGCGACCAGATGCAGGTCCTCCTGGTATCGACGCTGGTGGTTGTACAGATTGTCGATATGCCAGGCGCGCGCCGGTCCGGTCTGCGCCATCACGGCCTGCCAAAGCACTTCGATCGGGGGGGGCTGCACGAATCTCCTGTCACAGCAAGGCCCGCCGAGGCGGCGGTCCGGAAAAGTCTAGCATGGGCTACCAGTGCCGGCGCGTGGGAGTCGTACACGACGCTCCCGAGAACCGAGCCCGCATTGCCGCGTCCGACATCGCGTGCCACGCGGGTCACACGGGCGCCCGGCCACCAGGCGTTGCAGCGCGGCCAAAGGGTGTGGTAGGCCGCCGCGTCGAGTCTCATACGCTTTGGCGTTCAAATACAAGGACCGTTCACCCTGAGCCCGTCGAAGGGCCGAGTGGCTTCGACAAGCTCAGCCCGAACGGATCTTGCCGGTTGAACGCAATTTGGTATCAGGCCGGCAGCGTATGCAGCGGGATGTCCTGCGCGGCGCCCAGCGCATCGAGCTGCGCGCAGGTCTGGCCGGCCAGGAAACGCGCCACCGCCGCGTGGGTGGCGGCTGCCAGCATGGTGCGCCGGTCGACCACCGTGACACCCGCGGCCTGGCACAAGGCCGCGGCGAAGTGCGGCTCGAGCGCGGCCACTGCAACCCGTCCGTCCCGGCACGGGTAGACGCGGTAACCGGCATGGGCGCCACCCACTGCGCCACCGGGCCGCGTGATGCCCCAGCTGTGCGGCAATCCCAGGTAGGCGGCGGCGCTGGCGAGCGCCACTTCCAGGTACACCCCCTTGGCGCTGCGCTGGCGCTGCAGCACCACCTTGAGCACGGCTTCGGCCGCCATCAGCGAGCCGCCCATGTCGGCATACAGGCTGGGCGGCAACTCGATCCCGGTCACCAGGCCCATCTCGGCCATGTAGGTCAGGTCGTGGCCGGGTTCCTCGGCGCGTGTGCCGTGGGAGCCGACGATCGCGACCTGCGAGAGCGCGGGGTGACGCCGGTGCAGCGCCTTCCAGTCCAGTCCCAGCCGGGCCAGCCCGGAAGGCCGGAACGAGGTCAGCAGCACATCGGTGCGTGCGAGATGCCGGTGCAACACCTTCTGGCCGTCGGGTTCCCGCAGGTCCAGCGACAGCCGCTTGACACCCTCGTGCAGTGTGGCGAACGCGGCGGCGTTGTAGTGGCCCATCGGGTCGCCCGACGGCGGCTCGATCTTGGTGCAGGTGGCGCCCATGGCCCTCAGGCGCATCAGCGCGGCGGGCCCCGGCACGTTGAGCGCCAGGCTCAGGATACGGACGCCGCGCAGCGGCTTGATCGGGGAGGGGGTTTTGGTGGCGGGCATGGTGTGGCGCAATTTAACCTACGCGACGGGCGCCGCCATTCACGCGTGTGACATCGTGCGGCATTGTCCGGTGCCTGCCCGCTTGTCGATCTTTCGCAAATTGATGACAGGTCAACGGCCGTTCGCCCTGAGCCTGTCGAAGGGCTCAGGGCGAACGGTGTCCTGAATATCGAAAACTTCAATGATTGCCGAAATCCAGCGGCAGGCCGACGTAGTTTTCGGCTAGCGAACGCGACGCGGCCTCGGAGTGGATCAGGTAGTCGAGCTCGGCTTCCTGCACCTTCTGGCCAAAGCCGGCGCTGTCGGGAAAGCGGTGCATCAGCGAGGTGAACCACCAGGAAAACCGTTCGGCTTTCCAGATCCTGCGCAGGCAGCGGCCGGAATAGTGGTCGATGCCGGCTGCGCTGCGCTCGCCGTAGTACTCGGCCAGCGCACCCGACAAGAACTTGACGTCGGTCGCGGCCAGGTTCAGCCCCTTGGCGCCGGTAGGCGGCACGATGTGCGCCGCGTCACCGGCCAGAAACAGGCGCCCGAAACGCATCGGTTCGGCCACGAAGCTGCGCAGCGGCGCAATGCTCTTTTCGATCGACGGGCCGGTCACGAGTTGTGCGCGTGCCTGCGGGTCGAGGCGGCTGCGCAGCTCGGCCCAGAAAGCATCGTCGGACCATTGTTCGACCTTGTCGCTCAAGTCGCATTGCACGTAATAGCGGCTGCGCGTCTGGCTGCGCATCGAACACAGGGCGAAGCCGCGTTCGGTGTTGGCGTAGACCAGTTCGTGCGAGACCGGCGGCACGTCGGCCAGGATGCCGAGCCAGCCAAAGGGATAGACCTTCTCGTATTCGGTGACCGATCCGGCCGGTACGCTGGCCCGGCACACGCCGTGAAAACCGTCGCAGCCGGCGATGAAATCGCATTGCAGTTCGTGCTGCAACGGACCCTGCGGCCCGTCGGATTCGTAACGCACAACCGGGCGGGTGCCGTCGAAGTCGTGCACCGTGACGTTGTGCGCGCTGTAGACGCTGGGCAGTGCGGCCGCGCTGCGCGCGTCCATCAGGTCGTGCGTGACTTCGGTCTGGCCGTACACCATCACGTTCTTGCCGCCGGTGAGTCGCGCCAGGTCGATGCGGTGGCGCGCGCCCTGAAACACCATCTCGAAGCCACCGTGCACCAGACCTTCGCGGTGCATGCGCGCGCCCACGCCGGCTTCATCGAGCAGGTCAACCGTCACCTGCTCCAGCACCCCGGCGCGGATGCGGCCCAGCACGTAGTCCGGACTCTGGCGCTCGATGATGACGTTGTCGATGCCGGCCTTGTGCAACAACTGGCCCAACAGCAGGCCGGACGGGCCTGCGCCGATGATGGCAACCTGGGTTCGCATGTGTGGGTCTCCTGCCGTGACGTGGGTCAAGCATATGCCGACACCGGTGGCAGGGCCAGCCGCCGCACGCGGTGATTGTGCGATGATCGAATCACTTGTGCGATAAGCGCACAGTATCGGGGACCCCCGCCACTGCTGCCATGACCGCTGCGACCGCCATCCACAAGACCGACCTGATCGAAGGCATGGCCAAGGGCATGGCCGTGCTGGAGAGTTTCGATACCGAACGCCAGCGCCTCAAC
>JANMYG010000700.1:0-1783 GCA_031381865.1 Betaproteobacteria bacterium
CGACGGTCGCCGCCACGCCCGCCAAAGCGCGGGTGTTGCCCGACCTGCCGTTCAAGACCGACCGATGGGACAGCGTCGACGCCGACGTCACGCTCAAGGCCGGCACCATCCGGCGCGCGCGCGAATTGCCGCTCGAAAACCTGACCACCCACCTCGGGCTGCGCGACTCGGTCTTGACGCTCAATCCGATCGACTTCGGCCTCGCGGGCGGCACCCTGAGCGGTGTGGTCACGCTCGACGGGCGCAAGCATCCGATCCAGGCCCAGGCCCGGGTGCGGGTGCGCAAGGTGCTGCTCTCGCGCTTGTTCCCGACCGTCGACCTGAACAAGAACAGCATCGGCCAGATCAACGGCGACTTCGACCTGACCGGGCACGGCAATTCGGTGCGTGACATGCTGGCGAGCTCGAATGGCAAGCTGGGACTGGTGGTGGCCGGTGGCGAGATCAGCCGGCTGATGATGGAAAAGGCCGGCCTGCATCTGTGGGAGATACTGCAACTGAACCTGTCCGGCGACCAACTCATCAAGCTGCGCTGCGCGGTGGCCGATTTCGACGTCAAACAGGGCAACATGCATGTCGAGGCGCTGGTATTCGACACGGCAGTCACCACCATCAACGGTAGCGGCGACATCGACCTCGGAAAAGAAACACTGGACCTCACGCTGAAGCCGAAGACCAAGAACACCAGCCCGCTGGCATTGCGCAGCCCGATCTATGTGCGCGGCAGCTTCGCCAGGCCCGAAGTCGCGGTCGACACCGGGCGCGTGGTCGCGCGCGCGCTCGGCGCGGTCGCGCTGGGCATCGTCAACCCGCTGCTGGCGCTGATTCCATTGATCGACGCCGGGCCCGGCAAGGACAGCGATTGCGGCCAGCTGGTGCGTGAAGCCAGGGCGTTGCCGCGGCCCGACAAGGCCGCTGCCGGGGCGGTGAAATGAGCCGGCACGCGCTTCGGTTGCTGCTGCGTTCTGTGCTGCTGGGCTCGTGCCTGCTGGCTGCGACGGGCTGCGCGACCCTGCCCGACACCGACGCGCTGCGCGAGCGGCACCGGGGCCAGCAAACCCAATTCGAGAATGCGCTGGGCCCCTTGTCGAGCGGCAGGAGCGCAGCGATTCTGGCCGGGCTCAAACGCCAATCCGGCGACATCGACATCCTGGAAAAACACCTGGCGCTGGAGCAGGCGATCAACGACAGCCCGCTGCTGGTGGGCAACAAGGTAATCCTGCTGCAGGACGGTGCGCAGACCTATCCGGCCATGTTCGCCGCGATCCGCGGCGCGCGCGACCACATCAACCTCGAGTCCTACATGATCGAGGACGACGAGGTCGGCCGGCAGTTCGCGGAACTGCTGCTGCAGCAACAGGCACGCGGGGTGCAGGTCAACGTGATCTACGACAGCGTGGGCGGATTCAACACACCCAGGGCGTTCTTCGAACGGCTGACGCAGGCCGGGATCGCGGTGCTCGAATTCAATCCGGTCAATCCGCTGGCGGCGAAGACGCCGTGGCTGCTCAACAACCGCGACCACCGCAAGTTGCTGGTGGTCGACGGGCGCACCGCCTTCGTCGGCGGCATCAATATCAGCAGCGTGTATTCGTCCGGGTCGATCGCCCGGCGCGCCAACAAGGCCGGCGCCAACGCGACGGCGTGGCGCGACACCGACCTGCAGCTGCAGGGGCCGGTGGTGGGCGAACTGCAGAAGCTGTTCCTGCAGACCTGGGAGAAGCAGCGCGGCAAGCCACTGGCCGCGAGGAACTATTTTCCGGCGCTGCAAGCCCAGGGCAGC
>JANMYG010000711.1:0-2279 GCA_031381865.1 Betaproteobacteria bacterium
GGCGGGCCGAATCGAGCACTTTCTGGAAAGTGTCGCGCGAGCCGGTGAGAAAGAGTACGCGGTTCTTGTACTGCTGCTGCTCCCACCATGCCTGCCAGTCGGCGGAGATAGGCAACTGGTTGGCCTGGCCACCGGGGCGCACGATGACCAGAGTGGTCTTCTCCTGCTCGACCTGCACCTCATCGGGTGGCGGCAGGATCTTGATGGCCTGGTAACAGTCGCGCAGCGAGGCGGAAAAGTAAGCTTCCAGGTGTTCGCGCAGCATCCGGTCCACGGTCTCGGCGTGCAACGAGAGCGCCATGGAGCGCAGCTTGGCGGCAAGATTCTGCTGGTTTTTGAAGAACAGGCGGCCATCGGTGGAGTTGTGGAGATACCAGGCCCGCGTGGCCAGCTTGTCGAGAACGTTGGCCTTGAACGCGGACAAATCGCGGCCGGGGCGCTGCAGGCAATCCACAAGTTGGTATTCGCGCAGGCCGTGAATGGCGCCGGGCGTGGTGGAGAGCGACGCTACCAGGATGAGTCGAGCGGCGTCCGACGCGTCGGAGTTGCCATTGACGAGGTCGATCTGTTCAACTTCCGAAGCGCCGCCGTGTGCGATGTCGTGCGCGATGGCTTCACTGAGCGACGGGTTGATGGTGCGGACTTCGGAGGCGATTTCGTCCAGATTCAGATTGAGATCGTACGGGTGGATCAGGTCGATGTTGGCCGCCCTGCCCGACTTCCAGAGATTGGACACGACCATTTGCATCAGGCGAATGACGCCTCGGGTTTGTTGAAAGCCTTCGTTTTCCTTGAACTTGCCTACCAGTTCGCGCAGGTCGGGGTGAAACGGGTACGCATCGATGATGCGGGTGAACAAGGCCTCGGGCGAGGTGGTGGTCAGGCCCATCCGCGCCGCCTCGCGCAGCGCCTCTCGGTAAGCGCCGGCGACCTGTTTTATCTCCGGCTCGGCCGCCACCTGCTCGAACAGGCGTTTGCGCAAAATGTGGTACAGCTCGTCGCCGTTCGGGTTGACCGGTGTGATCGGCACGGCGATGCGCCTCGATTCCGATGTGATGCCCTGGACGGCACGGTTGAATGCAGCTTGAAGTCGCGCTTGACCGACGCTGAAATTCGACCCGGCCAGATCGGACAGGACAAGGCAAACGTTGTTCATGTCGGCGACCGCGACGAAGAGATTCGCCAGTGCGGCGGTGGTCACGACACCCAAGTCGGCATTGCCGACCGGGACCGCGACGGCGTACTCCAGATAGGGCGGAAGTTCGTCAAGGAAGAGAACCAGCGGATCACTGCCGAGCAATTGTTTCCAGGCCTCCGGCCCTGGCGCGCTAAGCAAGGGTGAGACGTAGCGGGCGAATTGGTCCGCCCTGCCAAGTTGCTCGGCGATGGAACCCCAGATGCCTCCAGCAGCATCGGTGCTTCGCCCATTGAAGCCGGCCACGCGACAGCGATCAAGTTTCGGGGCTGGATTTTTCTCGCCCAGAACACTTTTTCGTAGTTCTGGGTCTTGCGCCAACAGCCCCAGCGCGATCATGCTGTGTGTCTTGCCACCCCCCATCGCCTGCGATAACAGGAACACCGAAGAGCCCGCGCCCGATCCTCCCAGGTGCCGGAACGCCCGGTCCACCAGCGTGAGCATGCCGTTGGTGAAGTAGTTCTCCTCAAAGAACTCGGGGCCGTTGACCTGCCCTTTGAGAAACGTGTCGAGGTTGAGGACCGTGGCGCGGCGGTCCGCAGCATGGACAGACGGCCGTGGCGTGCACAGGGCATGGATGCTCATGATCGGCTCGGTAGGGGAGAGTGACAAAGCGTGGCTGTCTTGGCATTGGACATGTTTATCTCTATAGAAACCGGTCCTTGGACAGCGTCACGTAGCGTGGCCGGCGCGTGCCTCACCGGGGAATGTTACTTGATGGCTTGATGTCGTTTTCCCTGTTTTCTCCGCCTGTTCCGGGTCCAAGGGCAATCGGGTGCGCCGGGCTTGCCAAAATGAGCGCGTAGCGCGAAGGGTGGTTATCCCGGCGCGTTCGCCGAGATCACCGGTGAGCACACCAGCATGTTCTTCTGTGAATGGAAAGCGGACAATCTACCTGCTACCGAATCGGAGAGTTCTATTTACTGCCGTTGGCAAGATTCGTTGCCTGTCGGTATTTTTCACGGTAGCATGCTCCGCTCGTCTATACAACTTCGGAACCGGAAAACCGCCATGAAAAAGCTGCTTGCATTCGTCCTTGCCCTGGCCGCCGCGCTGGTGCTGCTGACCACCGCCTCGATGGCGC
>JANMYG010000756.1:0-1767 GCA_031381865.1 Betaproteobacteria bacterium
CCGATCCCGCCCTCCCCCACCCGCAAGGAGAACCCCATGAATTCAGCCGTGATCGACAAACCCGCCAGCAAGAGCATCGACAGCCTGCGCATCAACGGCGAGCGCCTGTGGCAATCGCTGATGGAACTGGCCAAGATCGGCTGAGTTCATGGGGTTCTCCTTGCGGGTGGGGGAGGACGGGATGGGCGCTTTTGCGAATCAGCGGCTGACCGCGGTGGGCGTTCTGGCTTCGGCGCGCTTGTGCGCGGCGTCGAAATTGCTGCCGAAGGCCGGGCGCTTGATGTAGCGGCCTGCACCTCGTTCGGCGCGCAGATCGCCCTTGACGTAGACCAGCTTGCCCTGGCTCAGTGTGTGGCTGGCCACGCCACGTACCTGCATGCCTTCGAAGATGTTGAAGTCCACCTTGCTGTGTTGTGTCTTGACCGAAAGTGTCTTGGTGCCGGCCGGGTCCCAGACCACGAGGTCGGCGTCCGCGCCGGCCGATACGCTGCCCTTTTGCGGATAGATGTTGAACAGCTTGGCGGTATTGGCCGAGGTCACGGCCACGAACTCGCTGGGTGTCAGGCGCCCGGTGTTCACCCCGTGGTGCCAGAGCACGGCCAGGCGTTCCTCGACGCCGCCGCAGCCGTTGGGGATCTTGCTGAAGTCGTCCTTGCCGGCGGCTTTTTGCTCGGCACAGAAGACACAGTGGTCGGTAGCGGTCGTGTGCAGCTGGCCCGACTGGAGGCCGCGCCATAAGAACTCCTGGTGCACCTTGGGACGGAACGGCGGGCTCATCACGTGTGCTGCGGCGGCGGTGAAGTCCGGGTTGCGGTAGACCGAATCGTCCACCACCAGATGCCCGGCCAGCACTTCGCCGTAGACGCGCTGTCCGCGTGCCCGCGCCCGCGCGATCGCCTCGGCCGACTCGATGCAGGACACGTGCACGATGTAGATCGGCACGCCCAGCACGTCGGCAATGGCGATCGCCCGGTTGGCGGCTTCGCCTTCGACCATCGGCGGGCGCGACAGCGGGTGGCCTTCGGGGCCGGTGATGCCCATGCGCGCCACTTCCTGCTGCATCAGGTAGACCAGTTCGCCGTTCTCCGCGTGCACGGTGGGCATGGCGCCGAGCTCCAGCGCGCGCTTGAAGCTGTTCACCAGCGTCTCGTCGTCGCACATGATGGCGTTCTTGTAGGCCATGAAGTGCTTGAAGCTGTTCACGCCTTCGTCGCGCACCAGGCGGCCCATGTCCTCGCGCACCGAGTCGCTCCACCAGGTCACGGCCACGTGGAAGCCGTAGTCCATCGCGGACTTCTCGGCCCAGCCGCGCCACTTCCGGTATGCATCCATCAGGGGTTCCTGCGGACTGGGAATCACGAAGTCGATGATCGACGTGGTGCCGCCGGCCAGCGCCGCAGCTGTGCCGCTGAAGAAGTCGTCCACCGCCACCGTGCCCATGAAGGGCAGCTGCATATGGGTGTGCGGGTCGATGCCGCCAGGCATCACGTACTGGCCACCGGCATCGACCACCTGCGCGCCGGCCGGCGCCTGCAGGTTCTCGCCCACGCCGTGGATCTTGCCGTCGGCGCACAGGACGTCGGCTCGAAACTGGCGGTCGGCGTTCACGACCGTGCCGCCGCGGATCAGGATTGCGCTCATGGGAGTCTCCGTGGTTGAGAAACAGCGAACATCATATGCCTCAAACCGCCGCCGCCGCCTTGAAAGCGGGGCTCATCGGGTTGTTCGGATGGGTGGTCCAGTTGGCGTATTCACCCGATACCGTCT
>JANMYG010000825.1:0-3365 GCA_031381865.1 Betaproteobacteria bacterium
CTGTCTGAGCGTAGAGAGCGCAGCGAACGCAGCGAGTTCCGCGACGCGGCCGCAAGACCGAGCATCGCAGGGCAGTCGGGCGCAGCACCGACCGCGCCAGTGAAGCGCTGCGGCCTGGGCGCACGCGACTTTGCCGCGACCCAAGTCGAACGCCAAGCGGCGCCGGTGTGCAGGCGTCAACTCGCGTAACCGTGGATCCCGGCCTGCGCCGGGATGACAACCGTTGATGGGATGACAACCGTTGGCGCGATGACGGACTGCGCCGGGATGGCAACCGTTGGCGGGATGACGGCCGCAAGACCGAGCATCGCAGGGCAGTCGGGCGCAGCACCGACCGCACCAGTGAAGCGCTGCGGCCTGGGCGCACGCGCCTTTGCCGCGACCAAGGTCGAACGCCAAGTGGTGCCAGCTTGCAGGCTTGTACCGCCGCCGACGCCTCAGGCAGTGGGTGCCTATTGGCGCAGCAGCGCCAGCACGCCTTGCGGCAACTGGTTGGCCTGCGCCACCATGGCCGTGCCGGCCTGCTGCAGGATCTGGGCCCGCGACAGGTTGGCGGTTTCCAGGGCGAAGTCCGCGTCCATGATGCGCGAACGCGAGGCCGACAGGTTTTCGGCCGTGACCTGCAGGTTGGAGATCGAGGTTTCAAATCGCGACTGCAGGGCGCCCAGACGGGCACGCTCGCCGCTGATGAACGCCAGCGCCGAGTCGACCGTCTTGAGCGCGTTGGTCGATTTGGTGAAGGTGGTGACGTCCAGGTCCGACACCTTCTGCAGCGTGGAGCCGAGGTCGACGAAGGCGTTGGACGTGGTCACGTCGGTGGCAAAGGATTTTTCAGAGTCCAGCGTGATGTACCCGACCACGGTGGCCGTGGCCGCCGTGACGTCGGCTGTCAGCACCGCGGCCGCGCCCGATGCGGCACCACTGCTGTCGAGCTTTTGTACCGTGACGTTGCCGGCGTTGGCCACCGTCGTGTCGGCCACCGCAATGTCGTTGCCAGTGGGATTGGTCAATACGACCGCGGTTCCGGCCGAATTGAGGGACGCGACGACCCCGGTCTTTGACGACTGGTCGTTGATGGCTGCCACCGCTGCCGACAGGCCGTCGGCGGTGCCGATGGCCGTCACGGCAAAGGAAATTGCCTGGGGCGTCGTATTGTCCGATTGCAGTGTGAGGCTGTAGGTGCCGGCAGTGGCAAAACTCAGGCTCAACTCGGTGCGGGCGGTGGCCACCACGCCGGTGGTTGGCGCAGCCAGGTTGACCTTGTCGGCGTTGGCCTTGGCGGTGCTGTTGACGGCCACCGTGACAGTGGCGCTGCCCAGGGCGCCATTGATCACCACCGAACCGGCGGTGGTGCTGTTGGCGCCGAAGGCCGCCAATGTGCCAGCCCCGCCGGCGGCCTGCAACTGGTTGTTGCCATATACGCTGGTGCGCAGGTTCGCGGTGGCTGCCGTGATGGTCTGGTTGGCGTTGGCTCCGACCTGGAATTGCTGGGTACCGAATGTGCCGTCGAGCAGCCGCTGCCCGTTGAACTCGGTGGTCTGGGCGATCCGGTCGAGTTCCGCGACCAACTGTGTCACCTCCTGCTGCAGCGCCTGCCGGTCGCCTGCGCTGTTGGATGCGTTGGCCGATTGCACCGCGAGTTCGCGCACGCGCTGAAGAATATTGCCCGCGCCGCTCATCGCGCCTTCGGCCGTCTGCGCCAGCGAGATGCCATCGTTGGCGTTGCGGGCCGCCTGGGTCAGTCCGCGAATCTGCGTGGTGAACCGTTCCGAGATGGCGAGGCCCGCCGCGTCGTCCTTGGCGCTGTTGATGCGCAGGCCCGACGACAGGCGCTGGATCGAGGTCGACAACGAAGCCTGGCTCGCGCCGAGGTTGCGCTGCGCCGTCATCGAGCTGATATTTGTATTGATGGTCGAAGTCATTGAAGAAACTCCTTAAGTTGTCGGCCGATATGCCGATTGCGGCGCCAGCAACATGGCCGGCAACTTGGGAAAGATGACCGCATTGTGGGCAAGCGGGCGTTCCATGTGGCGCCGATAAGCCGGCCAATCACCGCCTACTTTCGCGCTTCGGGGCTAAAGTTTTCGCCCGGCCACCCGAAAACCTATCCAACGGGTTGCATGAGGGGCTCGTCGTCAGGCAGCAGAAATCAACAGGCTGCCGACATGGCGGCCAGGTTTGTACTGGCGTTTAGGCCGGCAGCAATGCCGGGTTCGGTCAGTTTTTCTGGAGGTTATCAATGTCTTCGACTATCAACACCAATCTCAATTCGATCACGGCACAACGCAACCTGGGGATGAACCAGGCTTCCTTGTCGACCTCGATCCAGCGCCTGTCGTCCGGCCTGCGCATCAACAGCGCCAAGGACGACGCGGCCGGCCTGGCGATCTCCGAGCGCTTCAGCTCGCAGATCCGCGGGCTCAACCAGGCAGTGCGTAATGCCAACGACGGCATCTCGCTGTCGCAAACCGCTGAAGGCGCGCTCAAGGCGTCCAGCGACATCCTGCAGCGTGTGCGTGAACTGGCGGTGCAGTCGGCCAACGCGACCAACAGCGCCACCGACCGCCAGGCGATCCAGGCCGAGGTCGGGCAGCTGGTCGGCGAAATGGACCGCATTTCCCAAACCACCGAGTTCAACGGCTCCAAGCTGTTGGACGGCTCCTTCGGCACCCAGCAGTTCCAGGTCGGCGCCAATGCCAACCAGACCATCACCGCGGCAACCGCCAACCTGCGCACCAGCGTCTATGGCAACAACCAGGTGCTGGCGGCAGGTGGCGCCGGCACATTGGCTGCCGCTGGCGCCAACAGCACGACCGCGGGTACCGTGGCCATCAATGGCGCCCTGGGCAGCGCGACCGTGACGATCGCGGTCAACAGCACGGCCAAGGCGAACGCCGACCTGATCAATGTCCAGAAGGGCAATACCGGCGTCAGTGCCACGGCGCGCAACGACCTGAGCCTGGCGTTCAGTGCCACGGGCAGTTATGCCATCACGCTGCAGTCGGACAACACGACGGCGCAGGCGATCTCGTTCACCGTCACCGCGACCGGCACCTCCGACGGTCTGTCCGCCGCCGTTTCGGCCATCAACGAGCAGACTTCCAAGACGGGTGTCACCGCCGCCCTGAATGCCGGCGGCACCGCGGTGGTGCTGACCAATGCCACGGGCAACGACATCTCGGTGTCGGATACCACGGTGGCCAACGCCGGCAACGTCACGGTACAAAAGCTCGACAGCGCAGGTTCCGCCTCCGGCGGCACGGCTGTGCTCACGGCGGACGTCACGGCCGCCACCGCGACGGTGGTCGGGTACATCACGCTGGACTCCGAGAAGACTTTCTCGACCGACGTGACCACGTCGAATG
>JANMYG010000835.1:0-8289 GCA_031381865.1 Betaproteobacteria bacterium
CTTGCGCCCTCGCGCGCAGCGCGACTCGTCAACATTCTCGTCGCGGTTGTCCGAGCGTAGAGAGCGCAGCGAACGCAGCGAGTTCCGCGACGGGGCGCAAGACCGAGCACCGCAGGGAAGTCGGCGCGTTCAGCGCACGACCGCTCCAGTAAAGCGACGCCAGCGGCCCCCGCACGCCTTTGCAGCCTCTCCGGCGAATACACGGCGGACCCCCTGCCGCGAGGCGCGCCAACCAAAGCGAGGCGGCAGCCTGCGAACGTCCGCAACGGGCCGAAAGCCGACCCTGAAGTCTGTCTGTCGCGGCTGCACCGGGACAACACGGGCTTGGTCCTAGTGCACACTGCGCAGCCGCGGGTTGAGCAGCACCACCAGGCCGTCGACCGCCAGGTTGATGGCGATGAACAACACGGCGAAAGTCAGCACCACGGCCTGGATCAGCGGCAGGTCGCGACCGACCACGGCGCTGATGGCCAGGCTGCCGATGCCGGGGTAGCTGAACAGGCGCTCGATCAGCACCGTGCCGCCGAGCATGAACGCGAACTGCACCGCCGACAGCGACAGCGTCGGTGTGACCGCGTTGGGAAGCGCCTCGGCCAGCAGCACCCGCACGCCCGACAGGCCCTTGAGCCGGGCAAGCATCACGTAGTCGCTGGCCAGCGCCTCCTGCATCGAGGCCTTGAGCACGCGCGCCACCATCGCCGCCACCGGCAGCGCGAGCGCCAGCGCCGGCGCCAGCATGTGGTCGAGGATCGAGCCGACGATGTCCATGCGCCCCCGCAGCAGGTTGCCGGCGAGCAGGAAACCGGTGCCGGCGTCCTGGCTCAGGGCCGGGTCGAGCCGGCCCGAGATCGGCAACCACGGCAACAACACACCGAACAGCAGGATGAAGATCAGCCCCCACAGGAAATCGGGGATCGCCTGCACGATCGCCGCCAGGCTGTCTATCAGCGACGACAACCAGCGCCCGTGGCGCGCCGCCGACAACACGCCGGCAACACCGCCCAGCGCGCAGGCCAGCAGCATCGCCACCGAGCCCAGTTCCAGCGTGGCCGGCAGCCGCTCGCCGATCAGCAGCGCCACGTCCTGCCGGAACGTGATCGAGGTGCCGAAGCGGCCGCTGCCGACCTCGCGCAGCCAGATCAGGAATTGCTCGGCAATGGAGCGCTCCAGGCCATACAGGGCCCGCAGCGCCGCGACGTCCTGCGCACTGGCGCCGGGCGCGATCATCATCGCGATCGGGTCCCCCGGCACCACCCGCATCAGCACGAACACCACCAGCGCAACACCGAACAGGGTCGGGATGGCGAGCAGCAGGCGCTGAAGCAGGACGAGCGGGTTCATGGCTGCGCGCCGGGCAGTCGGTGCGGACGGCCCGGCTGGCGACTGGGCTCAGGACATCAGGCCTTCCTGACGGCCTGCGGCAACACGAACCCGGCGCCGTGCGCGGGCGCCGTCAACCCCTTGCGGAACACCACGGTCTGGTTGTACTGGAACAGCGGAATCACGCAGGCGTTGTCGGCGATGTATTTGTCGGCCTTCTTGTAGCCCGCGATGCGCTTGGCCTCGTCCTTCTCGCCCCACAGCGGGCCGATCAGGTCGTCCACGTCCTTGGTCTTCCAGGCCGAGTGGGGCGAATGGGTGAACATCGCGAAGCCGGTCGAGGTGGACGGGTCGCCGATCGAGTTGCCCCAGTTGTAGAACGCGGCCGGCGCCAGCTTTTGCTGGGCCCGCAGCTCATAATGCTTGGCAATCTCGTAGACCTCGAGTTCGGCTTCGACCCCGATCGCCTTCCACATGCCCACCACCGCCTGCATCACCTCGAAATCCTTGGGTTTGAACCCGCGCGTCGTCTGCACCTTGAACTTGAGCGGCTTTTCCTTCGAGAAGCCGGCCTCCTTCATGAGTGCGGTCGCCTGCTTGACGTCGTACGGCACCTTGATCGACGCGTCGTAGGCGGCGTAGGAAGGCGCCTGCAGCGTGTCGATGGGACGCGCCGCGCCGCGCAGCAGCTTGTCGGTCAGCGCCTTCTTGTTGATCGACATCGCCAGCGCGCGGCGCACGCGCACGTCGAGCATCGGCGCCAGGCTGGTCAGGAAGATCATGCCGATGTCGCTCACGGGCGCGTTGGTGCCGCCAAAACCCTTGGCCTTGAGGCGGTCGTATTCCTCCAGCGGAATCTCGAGCGTCATGTCGGAACGGCCGGACTCCACCTCTGCCACGCGCGCGGACGGGTCGGTGACGAACTTGACGATCACGGTCTCGAACGCCGGCTTGGCTCCGAAATAGTCCTTGAAGGCCTTGAGCTTCATGTGCGAGCCAGACACGAATTCCTCCACCATGAACGGGCCACTGCCGACCGGTTTCTTCTCGAAACCTTCCTTGCCGACCTTCTCGTAATAGGCCTTGGGCAATACATAACCGGTCAGGAACGCCATCCATTTGAAGAACGCGGGCTCGAACTCCTTCACGTCGGCGGTGACCTTGTCGCCCTCGGCCTTGACGTTGGTGACTTTGCCCCACACGAACTGGATCGGGTTGCCGGTCTTGGGATCACCGGCGCGCACCAGCGACCAGGCCACGTCCTCGGCCGTCACGGCGCTGCCGTCGTGCCATTTCGCGCCCTTGCGCACCGTCATGCTGATCTTGCTGCGGTCGGCGTTCCAGCCCCATTGGGTCAGCAGGTCGGCCTTGAGGCTCAGGTCGGCATTCTGGTCGATGTACTGCGACAGCACCGCCTTGTACAGCGACTGGATGGTGGGGTTGACGGCCGAGGGCCCCACTGTCGGGTCCCACGACGGCAGGTCGACGTTGAAGGCGATCGTCAATGTGCTGCTGGTCTGCGCCAGCAGCTGCAGCGGGCCGGCGCTGCCCAGCGCCGCCAGCGAGAGGCCGGTGGAACGCAGGAAGGCGCGGCGCTGCGCCGCAAATTCAGGGGTGTCGGAGAAGTTCATGGTGGGGTCCTTTGGGCTGGAAGTGGGTGGGGCCGGTTTGCGGGGTCGTTCGGCGGGCCGGAGTGTCGGCACTCGGGTTCCATCAGCTGTCGGGCGCGATGGCGCGCGCCTTGATGACGCCGCTGAACACCGTGGTTTCCCTGGCCACGAGGGCCTTGAATTCCGCCGGGTTCATCGGCAGGGCTTCGGCGCCCAGCTCGGCAAATCGCGCCTTGACCGTGGCCGAGGCGAGCAACTTGTTGATCTCCCGGTTCAGCCGCAGCACCGCTTCGGGCGCTGTGTCGGCCGGGGCGTACACACCGAACAGCGTGTCGGCAAACACCGCGCCAAAACCCTCTTCGGAGAAGGTCGGGGCACTGGCGTAGTTGGCGGTGCGCTTCGGGCTGGCAACACCGAGCAGCTTGAGCTTGCCACTCTTGACGTAGCTGAAAGCGGTGCCGGGCACGAAGGCGAAGTCGATCTGGCCCGCCAACACATCCTGCAGCGCGGGCGCCGCACCCCGGTACGGGATATGGGTCGCGAACAGGCCGGCGTATTGCTTGAACAGCTCGCCCGCCAGGTGCGGCGTGCTGCCCGAGCCGGCCGAACCGTAGGAAAGCTTGCCCGGGTTGGCGCGCGCATACGCGACGAATTCCTTCATGGTGTTGACCGGCAATCCGGGGCGCACCACCAGGAACAGCTGGGTGTTGGCAAGCAACGCCACATGCACCAGGTCGCGCGCCGGGTCGAAGGGCATGCGGCTGTACATGAACGGATTGACCGACTCGATGCCGGTGGAGCTGATGACGAAGCTGTGGCCGTCATGCGCGCCGCGAATGACCGACTCGGCCGCCACGTTGCCGTTGGCGCCGCCGCGGTTTTCTATCAATACCGGCTGGCCAAGCGCCTCGGCCAGTTGCGGCTGCAGCATGCGCGCCATCACGTCGGCCAGCCCGCCGGGAGGAAACGCCACCACCAGCCGCACCGGCTTGCTGGGCCAGGCCGGTTGGGCCAGCGCGCCGGGGAGGGCGGCGACGCCGGCCAGCGCCAGCCCGCAGTGGCGCAGGAAGCTGCGGCGCTGCAGCTCAGGTCCGGAAGATTGCTGGAAGCTGGTCATGGGGGTCCTTGGTGCGATCACATCGGTGACGCGGTTGTGTTGAAAGGCTCAGGTCGGCGCGGTCCGGGAAACATGCGCCGCCTCAATGGTCCAGCGCGACGGCGGTGACCTCGATCTCCACCAGCGCGTGTTCTTCCATCAGCGACAACACGTGCACCGCGGTCAGCGGCGGGAACTGGCGCCCGATCACCTCGTGGTAGACCCGGCCGATCTCGGGCAGGTGGTGCAAATAGTCCTGCTTGTCCACCAGGTACCAGGTCATGCGCGTGATGTGTTCCGGGCCGGCGCCGGCCTCGGCCAGCAAGGTGGCGATGTTGGTCAGGGCCTGGCGCACCTGGCCGACCAGGTCGCGCGCCTGGATCACCGCCTGCTCGTTCCAGCCGACCTGGCCGGCCAGAAAGATATGCCGGCCACGCGCCTCGACCCCGTTCGAGTAACCCAGCGGCCGCAGCCAGCCGGCGGGTTGCAGCAGCCGGTGTGGTGTCATGGCTGGTGGCGTGTGCATGATGAACCAAGAGGTTGTGACAATGTGGTCGCGCGCGGGCCGGGGTGGCGTCGGGGAGCGCAACCGTACCCGCGTACGGTGCGCGCCACAGACGACAGATCGGTTCGCGCCGCAGGAAGATCCATGACCGCTCTCAGGCCGGTACCAGCGCGAGCACGCGCAGCGGGCTGCCCGAGCCGCCCTTGATCTTGAGCGGCGCCGAGACGATCAGCGCGCCGGTGGGCGGCAACAGGTCCAGGTTCTTCAGGCATTGCAATCCGTAGCGGTTGGCGCCGTGCATCAGCGTGTGGCAGGGGTAGGCCACCGGCCAGGCGTAGGACTGCCCGGCGTCGGTGTTGATGGTCTCGACCGCGAAGCCGTGCACGTTGCGCTCGCGGATCAGCCATTCCACCGCCGCCTGTGTCGGCCCCGGGGTGTGGGCGCCGTCTTCCTTCATGTTGACGAAGGACGCCGGGTCGCTGATGCGTTTGGACCAGTCGGTGCGAAACGCCACCCAGGCACCGCTCGGTATGCGGCCGTTTTTCGCCTCCCATTTTTCGAGGAACTCGACCGTCAGCAGCCAGTCGGCGTTGGCCGCCACCTCGGCGCTGGCGTCAACCACCACCGCCGGGGCGATGAAGTTCTTGCTGGCGATGGTGTCCACGGTGTTGTTGGGGTGGTCCTTGCCCGAGATCCAGTGCGCCGGCGCGTCGAAATGGGTGCCGGTGTGCTCGCCGCAGGAGAAGTTGTTCCAGTACCAGCCCGGGCCGGCCTCGTCGTATTTGGAGATGGTCTCCATCTTGAACGCCCAGACCTGGCCGAACTGCGGCGGAAGCTGGAGCGGCGGAAAATCCGACGACAGCGTCTGCGTCAGGTCGACGACGCGGATGGTGCCGGCGGCGAGCTCGGCGGCGAATGAAGCCAGGGTGTCGGTCATCGAAGTCTCCTTTGGAGGTGGGTGGGAAATGGATGCTGCAGGGCGACAAGTCGGCACGCTGCGCGGTTACCTGCGCGCCAGCTGGTTGGCCACGTGCATGCCGGAGGCGCCGCCCAGCCCCGGGCCGGGATGGGTCGAGGCGCCGATATGCCACAGGTTGCGTACCGGCGTATGGTGGTCCTTGACGCCGGGCAGCGGACGCCACAACAGGTACTGGTCCAGGCTGCACTCGCCCGAATACGGGTCGCCGCCCACCAGGTTGATGTTCAGGGCCTCGAGGTCGGCCGGCGACAGCACCTTGCGCCCGACCACGGCACGCTGCAGGTTGGGCATTTGCCGGGCCAGACGCGCCACGATGCGGTCGGCGTAGGCCTCGCGCACCGCTTCGGTCCAGGCGCCGTCGGCCGGGGCGGCGATCGCGCCCGCGGCGTCGCCCAGCACCCGGCGCGGGCACTCGGGCAACTGGACCCACAACACACTGGCGCCCGGTGGAGCCCGGGTCGGGTCGACGGCGCTGGGCTGGCCGACGCAAATGGTTGCTTCGGCCGGCAGCAATCCGCGCTGGGCCTCGTCGACCGCGCGCGCCACACCGGCCAGCCCGGGGGTCAGATGCACGTAACCGACGCTGGCGAGTTCGGGCGCACACCATTGCACCGGCTCGGACAGCGCCAGGTGGATCTGCATGTTGCCTTTGCCGTAACGGTACGCTGCGGCCTGCCGGCGGATCGGTTCCGGCACCTGCTCGCTCGCCAGCAGGCGACCGTAGAGCTGGGTCGGCGTGACATTGCACACCACCTCGCGGCCCTGGAATTCGCGCCCGTCGGCCAGCTGCACACCCACCGCAGCGCCGCCCTGCACCAGCACCCGCACCACATCGGCGCCGGTGTGCAGTACGCCGCCGTGGCGCTCGATCAGCTGGCGAAAGGCGTGCACCGTGTTGGCGTTGCCGCCCTTGACTATCGGCATGCCGACCGCCTCGAGCGTAAAGGCCACCACCTTGAGCATCAGCCCCGACAGTGCGCTTTCGGGGCCCAGGCCGCAATGCAGTACCCAGGGCGCCAGCAAGGCGCGCAAAAGCTCCGACCGGATTTCGCCCTCCAGCCAGGCGCGCGCGCTCTGCAGCGACTGGCCGAAGAACGCCGCGGTCGGGTGCAGCCCCTGCTTCCAGGCCCGCTTGGCCAGCGTCTTGGCCACCGGCTTGCTCCACAGCTCGTTGCCCAGCAGCGCGAAGATCAGCTCGGCGTTGTGTTCGATATGCTGCAGCGCCGCCTGGTAGGCCGCACCATCACCAGCGGCCAGCGCGTCGAAACGCGCGACATTGGTGGCGCGCGCGGTGCTCAGAACCAGGTGCCGGCCGTCGGGCAGCAACACACCGGTGGGGGTGTCGTTGTTGCCGTATTCCAGGCCCGCCGCATGCAGCTCCTGCCCCAGTTCGGCATACGCCGGGCCGACCAGGAACAGCGGGTGCGCCGCCGACAGCGTGTCGTGCAGGTAACCCGGCACGGTCAACGCGTCGGTGCGGATGCAGCCCCCCAGCACCGCCTCGCGCTCGAACACGCAGACCGAACGCCCGCGCCGGGCCAGTACCGCGGCGCAGACCAGCGAGTTGATGCCACTGCCCACGATGACGGCATCGAACTTGCTCATGCTGTCAGGGCCCTGGCGGTGCGGGCGCAATGCGGATTCATGGCCGGTAGTGTGGGCGCGCCGGCAGGTCGGTGGCAATCCGGTTCGCGCCGACAGTTATCCGAAAAACGCGGCGCCGCGTGCCGGCCCGGCCGCCGTCTCGGTATTAACCCTAGGAGATACGAGAATCTTTAGGTCTAAACTAAATTCCCGATTCCGTTCCAAAACCTGCCCGCACGAACCCGCAGCCCCTGACCGGGCGCCAGATGACACCCCCACCACCCGCCGCCGCCGCATCGGCCGACCCGCGCCACCTGCTTGACAACTACCCGTTGATCCGCTCGCGCTCGGCCGACGAGGCGCGCGAGCTGGTCGGGCGGGCGCTCTCGCCGCACCGGCTCGATGTGCGTGGCGGCGCGTTCAACTTCGAGGCGCGCCACAACCAGATCCGCCTGGGCCAGGTGTCGCTCAACGTGCTGAGTTATGGCGCCGAGGTCGAGATCGACCCGGGTGAGCGCGGCGACTTCTACCTGATCCAGCTGCCGTTGCAGGGCCGGGCGCGGGTGCGCTGCGACGGCCAGGAGGCGTGGGTCGATCCCGGCGTCCTGAGCGTGCTGCACCCGCATGCGCGCACCTGCATGTTGTGGAGCGGCGACTGCTCGATGGTGATGCTGCAGGTGCCCAGCGCCGTGCTGCGGGACCGCCTGCCTTCGCAGGCACAACGCGCGGGCGCGCCGCAATTCAGCTTGACCCAGTCGCGCCAGAACCCGGCCGTGGCCGCCTGGTGGCAGGCGGTGACGGACCTGACGCGCAACCTGCACGACCACGGGGCGCAATGGCTGCGCCACCCGGCCGCGTACGCGGCAATGGAGGCGTTCCTGCTGACCGGCCTCGACCTGCTGCTGCCCGATGCCGTCGGCGCGGCCGATGGCCCTGGCCATCCGGCCGCCGGCGGGCGCCGGCTGCAGCGCGCGCTGGACTACATCTGGGCCCATGCCCACGAGAGCCTGACGCTGACCGACATCGCGGCGGCCGCGTGCGTCAGCCCGCGCACGCTGGAAGCCGCGTTCCGGCGCCGTTTCGACCAGTCGCCGCTGGCCTACACACGCGGCGTGCGGCTGGACCGGGTGCACCAGGCCTTGCGTGCGTCCGCCGCGCAAGGCGACCCGGGTTCCGTGACCGACATCGCGTTGCA
>JANMYG010000821.1:0-10618 GCA_031381865.1 Betaproteobacteria bacterium
GTGGTTCAGGGTGACGTAGCCCTGGGCCTTGTACAGCAGCGGAAAGGCGTAAATATTTTCGCTGTCGAACGGCACCTGGGTGTAGCCGTCGGCCGGCGCACGCTGGGCGGCTTCGATGGCAACGAAGCCGCCGCCACCGGGTTTGTTGCTGATCAGCACCGGCTGGTCCCACAGCTTGGACAGCTTCTCGGAAACCTGGCGCAGCACGGCGTCCGGGCCGCTGCCTGCGGGGAAGGCGGTGATGATGGTGACAGGCCTGGTCGGGAAGCCGGCTTGTTGGGCTGTGGCGGGCTGGCACAGTGCGGCGGTCGCGGCCAAAACGAGCGTGGTCAGATTTCGGGACTTCAAAAGTGTCTCCTGGGGGTTAGAAAAAATTTATGGACAACAAACGGTTTTCCGCTTTACAGCCGCGTAGCCATCGCGTGGCGTCGCAAAACCGCTCAGGCGTGCTGCCGCGCCGGCCTTGGTCCCCGACCAGGCGTGGGACGCCCTTGGCATGAACGATGCCAAGTTGCGTTGTCGCGGGTTCTGTGAAAGAGCGGAAAGCAGCGGGCGCGTTCAGGCATCCAGCATGAAGCCGCCAAAAAAGGCCGCCAGCGCATCTTTGGCCTCCAGCGGCAGGACGTGTGCGATGTATTGGTCGGGCCGCACCACCACCAGGCAGCCCTGCTTGCGGTCGATACGGCGCCTGGTGTAGATGTCCTGGCTGGTAGTCTGGCCCGGGTCAGCCAGCGCGCAGAACGCCTTTTCATAGTCGCGTAGCCCGTAGCGACCCTTGTGGGGGAACAGCAGTTCGGGCATGGCGGTGATGGCCAATTGGTGATGGCTTTGCTGGAACACGGCCCGCACATCGAAGACGGCGTCCGGGTCCGCACCTGCAGGGGTGTAGCGTCGCAACGGGGATTGGGGGGATTGGACGAGGTGGTTGCACAACTGACCGATGGGTGAGCCGGCACTGCCGTCGTCACCCAGGCCCCCAAATGCGATCAGGCGCCAGCGACCATCCGCCAACAGGGCGTCGCCCAACTGCATCTGCCTGCCATCACCGACACGGACGACCGGCGCGGAGTGAAAGCGGGTGCCAATCGCCAGGCCCTCGGCCAGGTGCTGGTGGGTGGACGCTCCGGTGAGCAGCGCCGGTTGGTAACGCGTCGCGGTGCCAGCCGTGTAGCGGCCGTGCTGCACGAAATAACGCTGCACCTCGGCCGGATCGACGCCTGAGCCTGCTGGATCGCGTGGCTTCTTCAATGGCGCGCTGAGCATGGCCGCCCATTCGCGGTCGAAGTCGATCAGTTCCTTGGCCACCGCCTGGCGCTCGGCGGAATAGGTATGGAGCAGGCTCGGCGGGCAGCGCCCGCGCAGCACAGCCGCGAGCTTCCAGCCCAGGTTGAACGAGTCCTGCATGGAGACGTTCATGCCCTGGCCGGCTTTCGGACTGTGGGTGTGGCAGGCGTCGCCGGCCCTGAAGACGCGCGGCAGGCGCGTACCGATCTCATGGGGCTCGACATCATCGAACCTGTCGCATAACCGCTGGCCGATTTCATAGACCGACCACCAGGCCACCTCCTTCACCTCCAGGCTGTAGGGGCGGAAGATCCGCTGTGCGGCTGCGATCAACTGTTCGATGCTGATGTTGCGGGCCGCAACCCGCTCGTTCGCGTTGAGTTTGTCCAGCTCCACATAGATGCGCACCAGATAACCCCCCTCACGCGGGATCAGCACGACGCTGCCTTCTGCGGCCGACTGGATCAGGGCCTTGAAACGGACGTCCGGGAAGTCGGTGACTGCGAGCACGTCCATGACGCCCCAGGCATGGTTGGCGGAATCGCCCTGCAGCGCCCGGCCTATGGCCTGCCGTACCGCGCTGCGCGCGCCGTCGCAGCCCACAACATAACGGGCACGGATGGTCTCGACCTCGCCCCTGTGCCCATCGTCTTGCCGCTCGAACCGGACCGTGACCGGTTGATCTGACACGCCATCGGGCGCTCGCTCAAGCCCGACCAGGCGGCGGCCGTAGTGCGGCAGCAGCCGCGACGGCGACCTTTGCATGGTCTCGAGGTAGAAATCGTGCACACGGGCCTGGTTCAGGATCACGTGCGGCATGTGGGACAGGCCGTCCTCCACGTCCTGCACGCGCCCGCTGCGCACGATGCGGCTGCCGTCACTGTCGTCGGGCTTCCAGAATGTCGTCTCGTTGACCCAGTAGGACTCCTTCAGGACGCGCTCGGCAAAACCGAACGCTGCGAACATCTCCATCGTCCGGCAGGCGACGCCATCAGCCTGCCCCAGTTGCAAGGGGCCGGGCTTCTGCTCCACGACCACGGTCCGGATGTCCGGGAACGCCGCCAATTGCGCAGCCAGCGTAAGGCCTGCCGGGCCGCAGCCGACTATCAGCACGTCGGCGTCGGTGGGAAGCTCGTTTTCGGCAGGCCGGTCCAGGGCCGGCTGAACGGCGTCCAGTAGCCCGGGGTCACCGGTTCGAAATCCGTTGAGATGAAATTGCATTTGCTAATGTCCTTTGGTCCACCGGTTGCAAGCTGCCGGGAATCATTCGAGGCGTTAAGGTACAGGCAATCGTCGCCTGCTGCTACCACGAAATATCCTCTGCTCTTTGATCCATCGCAAATGTCGCAGGCTTGCACTATTGCGTCAAAACCAAATCGACAATACTCCGCATATTGTTTTGATATACAGCGATACACTGCCGCGATGGCAAAACTTGACATGGACTGGCTCGGCGTCTTCATCGAGGTCTACAAAACGCAAAGCGTCTCACGCGCGGCCCGCACGCTCGGCATGGAGCAGGCCAGCGCCAGCATTGCGCTGAACAAGCTGCGCCGTCATTTCGATGACCCGCTTTTTTGCCGCACATCGGCCGGGATGGCGCCAACGACACGCGCGCAAGCCATCTACCCCGACCTGCTGGAAGCGCTGGTGCGGCTTGAAAAGGCGCGCGGCGCCAGCGTCGGGTTCTCGGCCCAACACGCCACGCGCGAATTCCGGATTTGCATGACCGACATCAGCGAAATAGTGCTGCTGCCACGGCTCATCAACCATTTGCAGAAAACCGCGCCGGGCCTTGTCGTCGAGGCGGAGAAAATTTCAAACGACAGTCGTCGCCGGCTGGAGTCAGGTGACATGGACCTGGCCGTGGGTTTCACCCCCGACCTGGAGGCGGGTTTTTACCAGCAAGCCCTGTTTGCGCAGGACTTTGTCTGCCTGGCAGCCAGCGACCACCCTCGCATTGGCACAAAACTCACGCGCAAGTCGTTCTCGGCGGAGGGGCATATCCTCGTCACGGCTTCAGACACGGGCCATTCGATTGTGGACAAGGTACTGGCCAAGAACAAGGTGGAACGCCGTGTGGTGCTGCGCGTGCAAAGCTATCTGGGCGTGGCCCGCATCGTGGCGCAAACCGAGTTTCTGGTGATCGTGCCACGGCAGCTGGGCAAGGCGCTGGCGCAACAGGAACGCGTGAAATTGCTGGAGCCGCCCCTGCCGCTGCCCACGTACAAGGTCAAGCAGCACTGGCACGAGCGCTTCAACGCCGATGCGGGCAATAGGTGGCTGCGTCAATCGATGGTGACGCTTTTCTCGGGGCAGGCCCTGAACGTCTGACGCGACGGAAGTGCTTGGCACGTGCAGATTGCTGTTGCAACTCAAGGTGCTTGGTCGCCGACGCCATTTGTCGAGTTGGCTGTGCGGGCCGATGACACCAGGGCGGATGGCTCCGTGAATGTGCACCGCCCGCCGCTGGATGACACGCTGCAGCTCGCGGTCCAGGCGTCTGACCGGCGGCTAATCGGTTATCACTGCAACTTCGAGATCGCTATCGCAAAGGCGGCAATAAAGTCAATATTGTTAGGGAATCTGGAGGCGCGACCCGGAGTCGAACCGGGCTGCTCGGATTTGCAATCCGGTGCATAACCGCTTTGCTATCGCGCCAAAATCCTTAGCTTGCGGGCGATCACTTGGACGCCCGAAGCAGTCGACAAAAAAGGGAAGCCTGGGCTTCCCTTCTTGGAATATGGAGCGGGAAAAGAGTCTCGAACTCTCGACCTCAACCTTGGCAAGGTTGCGCTCTACCAACTGAGCTATTCCCGCATTTCAAGCTTCAAATTATAGCGCAAGTTTTCGGCGCCAACAGCAGCGGGTCTCGCCCGATGCCAGGTACCGCAGCCAGGAAGACGCCCCGGATCAATGCTTTACCGACTCGCCCAAGGCAGAGGTCGATGGCGCCCCGGCAACCGGCGCGGCAGCCGTTGTCGCAGCAACCGCAGGATCCTCTTCCGGCAACGGCACGGGCATCCGCACCAGCGCTATCTCTAGCACCTTGTCGATCCAGCGCACAGGCACGATTTCAAGGCCGTTCTTGACGTTCTCCGGAATGTCCTGAAGGTCCTTGGCGTTCTCCTCCGGAATCAGGACGGTCTTGATGCCGCCGCGCAACGCGGCAAGCAGTTTCTCCTTCAGGCCACCAATCGCGGTAACTTCGCCGCGCAAGGTGATTTCGCCGGTCATCGCCACATCGCCACGCACCGGTATGCCGGTCAGGGCCGATACGAATGCCGTCGTCATCGCGGCGCCCGCGCTCGGGCCGTCCTTCGGCGTGGCACCGTCCGGCACATGGATATGGATGTCCTTCTTCTCGAACACCTCGTCCTTGATTCCCAGGCGCGCGGAGCGACTGCGCACCACCGTTCGCGCCGCTTCGACCGACTCCTTCATGACATCGCCCAGCGACCCGGTACGCGTGATCACGCCCTTGCCGGGCATCAACGCGGCCTCGATGGTCAACAGGTCGCCGCCAACTTCGGTCCAAGCCAAACCTACAACCTGACCGACCTGGTTGTGGTCCTCTGCTCGGCCATAAGTAAATTTGCGCACACCCAAAAAATCATTCAGGTTGTCGGGGGTCACCACCACCTGGGCAACCATCTTCTTGAGCTGCAGGCCCTTGACGACCTTGCGACAGATTTTCGACAGGTCACGCTCAAGCGAACGTACGCCTGCTTCGCGGGTGTAGTAACGCACGATGTCGCGCACCGCATCCTCACGAACCAGCAGCTCCGCCTCTTTGACGCCATTGTTCTTGAGTTGTTTGGGCAGCAGGTACTTGACCGCGATGTTGGTCTTTTCGTCCTCCGTGTAACCCGACAGGCGGATGACCTCCATCCGGTCCAGCAGGGCCGGCGGGATGTTCATGGAATTCGAAGTCGCAACGAACATCACATCGCTCAGATCGAAGTCGACCTCGACGTAATGGTCGCCGAATTTGTGGTTCTGCTCCGGATCGAGCACCTCAAGCAAGGCGCTGGACGGGTCTCCGCGAAAATCGGTGCCGAGCTTGTCGATCTCGTCGAGCAGGAACAACGGGTTGCGCGTTCCCACCTTCGACAGGCTCTGCAGCACCTTGCCAGGCATCGCGCCGATGTAAGTGCGCCGGTGCCCGCGGATCTCGGCCTCGTCGCGCATACCGCCCAAGGCGATCCGCACGTACTTGCGGCCGGTCGCCTTTGCGATCGACTGTCCGAGCGATGTCTTGCCCACTCCAGGCGGGCCGACCAGGCAGAGAATTGGCGCCTTCACCTTGTCGACGCGCTGCTGCACCGCGAGATATTCCAGGATCCGGTCCTTGACCTTGTCGAGGCCGAAGTGGTCTTCGTTCAGGACCGTCTCGGCATTGCCAAGGTTGTGCTTGATCTTTGTCTTGGCGCTCCAGGGCAGGCCCGCCAACACGTCGATGTAATTGCGCACGACCGCCGCTTCAGCCGACATGGGTGACATCAACTTCAGCTTCTTGAGTTCCGCTTCCGCCTTCTTGAGTGCCTCCTTGGGCATCTTCGCGGCCTTGATCTTCTTCTCGATCTCGTCGATATCCGCGCCGTCTTCACCCTCGCCCAGTTCCTTCTGGATCGCCTTTACCTGTTCGTTGAGGTAGAAGTCGCGCTGGTTCTTCTCCATCTGGCGCTTGACGCGGCCGCGGATCTTCTTGTCCACGTTGAGGATGTCGACCTCGCGCTCGATCTGCTCAAACAGATTCTCGAGGCGTTCTTTCACGCTGGCCAGACCCAGCACGGCCTGCTTGTTGTCGAGTTTGAGCGGCAAATGGGCGGCAATGGTGTCCGCCAGCCGGCCGGCGTCGTCGATGCTGGAAATCGAAGTGAGAATTTCTGGGGGAATCTTTTTGTTGAGTTTGACGTACTGATCGAACTGCTGCATCACGGCCCGACGCAAGGCCTCGATTTCACTGGCCTTGCCACGGGCCGCGCCCGCGGCTTCGGCAACCGCCTCGACCGGCGTCACGTTGGCCGAGAAGAACGCCTCCCCCTCCTCGATCCTGTTGACGAGCGCCCGCTGCTGGCCCTCGACCAGCACCTTGACAGTGCCGTCCGGCAACTTGAGCATCTGCAGGATCGTGGAAATGCAGCCGACATCGAACATGTCCGACACCAAGGGGTCGTCCTTGGCCGCCGCCTTTTGCGCCACCAGCATGATGCGCCGCTCGGACTCCATCGCCGCCTCCAGCGCCTTGATGCTTTTCGGGCGGCCGACAAACAACGGAATAACCATATGCGGAAACACCACGACATCGCGCAGCGGCAGCAGTGGCAGATCCAATGGGGTGGCGGTAAGGAGCGTGGAACCGGACATGGCAGACCTTTTGGCAATCACTAACATGCTGCGCAAATGTAAGTCTGCGCTGAAACTTCGTTTTCGTTACCAGTTCAAGATGGATGGCACAACGGGAATTTCAACCCGCGCCTGCATTATCAATTGAGTGCGCGCACGCCATGCCGCACAAACAGGCCCGAAAAACCCGCCAGTTGGCGACCTGCCTGGTGGGATTCAGGCCTTTTTGGCGAGTTCCCGGTAAACCAGCAGTGGGCGCTTGTTTTCTTCGATCGTGGACTCGTCCACCACCACCTTGTCAACATTGGTCGAGTTCGGCAGTTCGAACATGGTGTCGATCAGCGACTGCTCCAGGATCGACCGCAACCCGCGGGCACCAGTCTTGCGCGCCAATGCCTTCTTCGCGATCGCCTTGAGCGCGGACGGACGAATCTCCAGGTCGACGCCCTCCATCGAGAACAACTTGGCATATTGCTTGACCAGGGCGTTCTTGGGTTCGACCAGAATCTGCACCAGTGCGTCTTCGCTCAGTTCGGCCAGCGTCGCGACCACCGGCATGCGCCCCACCAGTTCAGGGATCAGGCCGAACTTGATCAGGTCCTCCGGCTCCACGTCCTTGAAGACCTCCGTGAGGTTGCGTTGCGCCTTGCTTTTCACCGCCGCCCCGAATCCGATGCCGGACGACTCGGTCCGGTTATCGATCACCTTTTCAAGGCCCGAAAACGCACCGCCACAAATGAACAGGATATTGGTCGTGTCGATCTGCACAAAATCCTGGTTCGGATGCTTGCGCCCGCCTTGCGGCGGCACGCTCGCCATCGTTCCCTCGATCAACTTGAGCAGCGCCTGCTGAACCCCTTCACCCGACACATCGCGGGTGATCGACGGGTTATCGGATTTGCGCGAAATCTTATCGATTTCGTCGATGTAGACGATGCCGCGCTGCGCGCGATCGACCTCGTAATTGCAGCTTTGCAGCAACTTCAGGACGATATTCTCCACGTCCTCGCCGACGTATCCTGCCTCGGTGAGTGTCGTGGCGTCGGCCATCACAAACGGAACATCGAGCATGCGGGCGAGTGTTTGCGCCAGCAGGGTCTTGCCCGAGCCGGTGGGTCCAATGAGCAAGATGTTGCTCTTGGCCAGTTCCACATCGTCCTTCTTCGACTTTTCCTTGTGGCGCAGGCGTTTGTAGTGGTTGTACACGGCGACCGCCAGTGTCCGCTTTGCCGGCTCCTGACCAATCACGTAGTTGTCCAGGTTGGCCTTGATCTCCGCGGGAGTGGGCAACTCACCACGGGCGTCCTTCGCAACGGTGCTGGCCGGCAACTCGTCGCGAATGATTTCATTGCACAGTTCGATGCATTCGTCGCAGACGAAAACAGAGGGGCCCGCGATCAGTTTCTTGACTTCGTGCTGGCTCTTCCCGCAGAACGAGCAATACAGGGTCTTTTCGCTGGAGGAGCCTTTTTTCTCGGCCATGGAATCAATGCCTCGTTGCTTGGTTGCGCCATGATACCGAATTAACGCCTGCGCACACCGCGCGGACGACCAGGCGCGGCGGTTGCCGCCGGCCCGCCAACGGCCGTCTAGCTTCGCTTCGCGATGACCTGGTCGACCACGCCATACTCGCGCGCTTCGTCGGCCGACATGTAGTAATCCCGCTCGGTGTCGCGCTCGATCCGCTCCAGCGGCTGGCCGGTTCGTTCAGCCAGGATCCGGTTGAGCTGTTCGCGCGTTTTCAGGATCTCGCGTGCCTGGATTTCGATCTCCGTCGCTTGTCCCTGGCTGCCGCCGGAAGGCTGGTGGATCATGATCTTCGAGTTGGGCAGCGAAAAGCGCTTGCCCTTGGCGCCCGCCGCCAGCAGAAAGGCCCCCATGCTGGCAGCAAAACCGCTGCACAGCGTGGACACATCAGGCTTGACAAAATTCATGGTGTCGAAGATTGCCATGCCCGCGCTCACCGAGCCACCCGGCGAGTTGATATAGAAGGAAATGTCCTTGTCCGGGTTTTCGCTCTCCAGAAACAGGAGCTGCGCCACCACCAGGTTGGCGGTCTGGTCATTCACGGGGCCAACCAGAAAAATCACCCGCTCCTTGAGCAGGCGCGAGTAGATGTCGTACGACCTTTCCCCGCGCCCCGACTGCTCGATGACCATGGGAATCAGGCCCAGGCCCTGTGTTTCCTGGGCCTCGTTTCGATAGTTCATGTTGTCTCCAATGATGTCATGCACGTGCCACGATCCGGTCCGTTGCCAGCAAATGGGGCTGGTCGCCCGAACTGCAAGCCCGCGGTTGCCCGAGGGCGACCGGGGAGCAGTTCAGCAATGACCGATCAGGTCTGGCCCATCAAGTCGTCGAAATCGATCGCCTTCTCGGTGATCTTGGCATGCGCCAGGATGAATTCGGTCACATTGTTCTCGATCACGATCGCTTCCACCTCGGCCATGCGTTTGTTGTCACCGTAATACCACCGCACCACCTCTGCGGGCTTCTCGTAACTCGCCGCAAGTTCGTCGATGTGGGCCTTGATCTGGTCCGGCCTGGCTTGCAGATTGTTGGTCCGAACCAGTTCGGCCACCACCAGCCCGAGCCGGACCCGCCGCTGCGCCTGCGGGCGAAACACATCCTCCGGGATCGGCGCCTTGTCCGCGTCCTTGACGCCGCGTTGCTTCAGGTCAGCGCGGGCGCCTTCGATCATGCGCTCCAGCTCGGCCTGGATGCTGGCATTGGGCAGGTCGAGTTCGGCCCTGGACGCCAGCGCATCAAGCGCGGCCTGCTTGTTGCGCGACAGCAGTCGGAACTTGACTTCGCGTTCCAGATTTTTCCGCACGTCGGTGCGCAGTCCTTCGACGCTGGCATCCGCGATGCCGAGCGACTTCGCAAGCGCGTCGTTGACTTCGGGCAGATGTGCCGACTCGATCTTCTTCACCGATACCATGAAGTCTGCCGTCTTGCCGGCGACGTCCTTGCCGTGGTAATCGGCGGGAAATGCCAACTGGAAGGTCTTGCTCTCGCCCGCCTTCATGCCGGTGGTGGCTTGCTCGAACTCCTTGAGCATCTGGCCATCGCCCAGGATGAACTGAAAATCCAGAGCCTTGCCGCCGGGGAACGGCTCGCCGTCGATCTTGCCTTCGAAATCGACCGTCAAACGATCGGTGACCTGCGCCGCCGCATCGTGCGCGCGCTGCGCAAAGGTGCGCCTTTGCTTGCGCAGTATGTCGATCGTCTTGTCGATCGCCGCCGTGGTGACCTCGGCGGAGAGTTTTTCGACCTCCGCCGTTGCAAGGTCACCCAGCTTGACCTCCGGGTAGACCTCGAACACCGCATCGAACGCCATCTCCCCGTCGGGAGAACCCGCCTTCTCGGTGATGCGCGGCTGCCCGGCCACCCGCAGCTTGGCTTCGTTGGCGGCGCTGGAGAATGCCTCGCCCACCTTGTCATTCATGACTTCGTAATGAATCGAATAACCGTAACGCTGGGCGACCACGTTGATCGGCACCTTGCCCGGGCGGAAACCGTCCATCTTGACGGTCCTGGCGAGCCGCTTCAGACGCGACTCCACCTCTGTCTGGATCGCCTTGACCGGTAGCGTCAGCGTGATCTTGCGCTCGAGTTTTTCAAGGGTTTCTACCGTCACAGCCATGTTGATTCTCCAATTATTTCGGGGACACATCCGGTCGCCCGGTGCTACAGAAACCTGTCCAAGGCATGCGGTCTGGCAGCGGCGGTTTTTACCGTACGCCGCCGACCCGTTCCTCGCAAGTTCCACATTTTGGTGCGCGGGGGGGGACTCGAACCCCCACACCATTGCTGGCGTCAGGACCTAAACCTGGTGCGTCTACCAATTTCGCCACCCGCGCGCAAAAAAAGACAAAGAGGGGTGGCCCTGCAGCAAACCCCTGCGAAATCGCTAAGCTTTCCATTTTAACCTGCTGGCGTCGCGCCACGGTGCACCCGATACCACGCGGCGTACATCGCCGGA
>JANMYG010000049.1:0-2415 GCA_031381865.1 Betaproteobacteria bacterium
GGACGGGCGCTTCGTGTGGCTCGACAGCACACGCGTCGACCGCGCCAAGCGGCGCGAGGTGCTGGAGAGCCTGTTCGTCGCGGGTGGTAGCGGCCAGGCACGCAGCCTGGGCGAGCCACACCCGACAATGACCTGAGCGCCCGCTACCGGAATCGCCGCCAGCTGCGTCCAGATGGCGTGTTCGGCCGCACAGCGGCATGAATATGATCGGTCTGCCACCCGCCGCCACACAGGACCCCCGAGCCATGAACACCACCGAATGTTTTGTCATCATGCCCTACGGTCTCAAGCCGTTTCCCGACAACTCGGGGCGCAGCTTCGACTTCGAGAAGGTCTACCGCGTGATGATCCAGCGCGCCGTGCGCGAAGCCGGCATGGTCGCGGTGCGCTCCGACGAGCGGCTGTCGTCGGCGATCATCCACTCCGAGATGTTTCGTGACCTGCGCGACCGCGAGGTGGTGCTGGCCGACCTGTCGCTGGACAACCCGAACGTGTTTTATGAACTCGGCGTGCGCCACGTGATGAACGCCGGCGGCACGGTGCTGATCTGCCGCAAGGGCTCGGCGCTGCCCTTCGACGTGAAGCTGTCGCGCGTGATCTTCTACGACTTCGACGGCAGCAGCCTCGACTGGGAAGAGGTCGAGCGGGTGGTCAGGAACCTCAAGCTGGCGCTCAGCGACGCGGCCACCGGCCGCGCCGACAGCCCGGTGCACGCGCTGCTGGAACATGTGTTGCCGCAGTCGCAGCGTTACGCCGCGCCGTCGCTGCCCTCGGGTGCGGCCGAAGACGCCGCCGATGCCGAACCGGCCGCGCCGTTCCAGCAGCTGGTGGCGCGGGCCTGGCAGGACCAGCAGGCCGACGCGAAGGCGCTGTTCACGCAACACCGGCCCACGGTGTTCGGCGCGCGTGCCGTGGCCTACCTTTGCCTGGCGACCGATCCGGTCACCGAGACCGCGCGCCATCTGGCCAACCACCTCAACGACGCGCAGCAGTACCGGCTCGCGAACGTGTTGTACGCCGGGCTGCAGGAGGCCGGCCGGCTGACCCGCGGCGCCCGGCTGGCCTACGCCTCGTCCTACAGCGAAGCCAACCCCGACCTGGTGGGGGCGCAACGCGCGATCGAGATCGCCGAAGACGCGCTGGCCCAGGAAGAACGCACCCATGGCGCGCTCAGCGAAAGCCGGGACGCCGTGGTCGGCTTTTCCGAGTGCCACCGCCGGCTCGCCGGCCTGCAGCAATGGCGCTGGCAGCTCAGCCATGACCCGGCCGACCTCGCGCGCGCCATCGAAGCCTTCGACACCGCGGTGCGCTCGAACGACAAGGCGCGCGTGATGGGCGGCCTCAAGCACCCGGGCTTCCTGGCGCAGGCGCGGCTCAAGCTGGTGGTGCTGCTGCGCACGCGCGACGGCTCGGTCGAGCGGCCCGACCAGGAGCGGCACCGCGACGCGATCATGGCGCTGTCGGCGCTGCCCGGCGACGACCCCAAGGGCCTGTCGTACCTGGGCTGGTTCCAGGCGCTGACGCTGGCCGACATGGGCGTGGCGGAGGCGGCGCAGAACAAGGCGGTGACCACCCTGTCCAGCGACTCGGTGCTCAAGCAGGACCCTCAGCACTGGGAGATCGGCCGGCGCGAGTACACGCTGATTCGCCGCTTCGTCGAGCAGTTCCTGCCCTGGCTGCGCAACCATTCGCAGGTCGGGCAGATCGCCCAGATCCTGCAGGCGGGCAGCGCCGTGCGCTGAGCCGCCGGCAGGGCGTGTTGCCTGCGCCGCTTGGGGCAGGCAATCTGCGACTTTGTTGATTTCACACCGCCTCGGGCGATTGACGGCCGCCGCGAAGTCCGGACATACTGCCGGCGGCAGCGCTGCATATCCTGTCGCCGCGCCGCCTCAACCCAAGGAGCGTGTCATGGCAAACAACAAGGGAGCGGCCGCCAAGGCCCGGGGCATGTCGCTGCACATCGGCCTCAACAGCGTAAATGGTGATGCATACGGCGGCTGGGAGGGTCCGCTGGCCGCATGCGAGTTCGACGCCAACGACATGGCGGCGCTGGCAAAAACGAAGGGTATGGCGTCCACAGTGCTGCTGACCAGGAAGGCAACCCGCGCCAACACGCTGGGCGGCATGCGCAAGGCGGCCAAGACGCTGAAGTCGGGCGACCTGTTCTTTTTGAGCTACTCCGGCCACGGCGGCCAGGTACCGGACGCGAACCACGACGAGCCGGACAAGAAGGACGAGACCTGGTGCCTGTTCGACGGCCAGCTGATCGACGATGAGCTGTATTTCGAGCTCAGCAAGTTCAAGGCCGGGGTGCGCATCCTGGTGTTGTCCGACAGCTGCCACAGCGGCAGCATGACGCGCGAACTGCCGCCGCCCCCGCCGCCACCGGGCCAGCGCATCAAGCTGATGCCCGAC
>JANMYG010000060.1:0-2243 GCA_031381865.1 Betaproteobacteria bacterium
CCGCCAATCCTTGCCCGCGCTGGCGGCGCGCGGAATCGGCGTGCCGGACTACGCGCGCGACGGCCCGGCCGGCGTCGTGCACCTGGGGCTGGGTGCGTTCCATCGTGCGCACCAGGCGCTGGTGTTCGACCACCTGCTGGCGCACGGCGACGCGCGCTGGGGCGTGCTCGGTGTGGCCATGCGCAACCCGGCGCTGGCCGATGCCCTGGCCGCACAAGATGGCCTGTACAGCGTGCAGTTGGCGAGCAGCGAGGGTTGCCGCTGGCAGGTCGGCGGTTCGCTCTGGTACACCTGTCTGGCCACCCGCGCACGACCGACGGTCGTTCAGGCCCTTGCCGCCGGCCCGACCCGCTGGGTCACCTTGACCGTGACGGAGAAGGCCTACGGCGCACCGCTGGCCGAGTTGCTGGTCGAAGGTCTGGCGGCACGCCGCGCCGCGGGCCTGGGCGGGCTGACACTGGCCAGTTGCGACAACCTGCGGGACAACGGCCGCACCCTGCAGGCGCTGTGCCTGCAACACGCGCGCAAACGCGACCAGCACCTCGGGGCATGGATCGACGCGCAGTGCGCCTTTCCCAACAGCATGGTGGACCGGATCGTGCCGGCCGCTTCTCCGGCCACCACGGCGCAGGCCCTGGACGCGCTGGGCCTGGCCGACCAGGCCGCGCTGCGCACCGAAGCCTTTTGGGAGTGGGTGATCGAGCGGCGCTTCGCCGACGCCACCGACGCCTCGGCGCTCGCGTCGGCAGGCGTGCAGGTGGTGGACAACGTGCAGCCATTCGAAGAGGCCAAACTGCGCCTGCTCAACGGCAGCCACTCGGCCATGGCCTGCATCGGCGCCGTGGCCGGATTGCCGGTCATCAGCGACTGCATGGCCCAACCCGCGCTGCGCCGCTTGGTCCACGACCTGATGACAACCGAAGTCGGCCCGCTGCTGCGCCGCCACGATTGGGCCGCCTACCGCGATGCGCTGCTGGCCCGTTTTGCCAATCCGCACCTGCAGCACAGCGTGCACCAGATCGCCACCGACAGTTCACTCAAGATCACGCTGCGCTGGGTGCCGGCAGCCGTGGATGCGCTGGCCGCCGGGTTGCCGGTCACGCGGCTGGCGTTCTGCGCCGCCGCCTGGATGCGTTACTGGCAAGGCATGGACGAGTCGGGGCGTCCGTATGTGTTGTCCGACCCGATGGCGGCCACGCTGCAGGCGGCGGCGCGCGCCCATGCCGGCGACGCGCAGGCCACCTTCGATGCCCTGGGGCAACTGCCGTTGGTGTGGGGTGATGTACTGCCGCGTCATGCGTACTGGCGGGCAGCGGTGGTTTCGCATCTGCAAGCCATCGCCGCGCACGGCGTCCTGGCGGGCGCGGCACGGATCGCCCAAGGCCCGGCATGAATACAGTTACCGAGGTCAAGGGCCAGCGGCCCGGCCGGACCGGGACCCGCACCACAAGCGATTCGACAAGGAGAAACTGATGCTGCAAAGCTGGAGATGGTTTGGCCCCAACGACCCGGTCTCGCTGCGTGAGATCCGACAGGCCGGCGTGACCGATGTGGTGAGCTCGCTGCACCACATCGCCTGCGGCGACGACTGGCCCGAAGACGACATACGCCAGCGGATCCGCGCCATCGAATGGGATGCCGAGCGGCAACAACCGAGCGGCCTGCGCTGGGGCATGGTCGAGAGCCTGCCGATCCACGAAGACATCAAGACGCGCTCGGGCGACTACCGGCGCTACATCGACACCTACCAGAACAACGTGCGCAAGCTCGGGGCCCAGGGTGTGCGCGCGATCTGCTACAACTTCATGCCGGTGCTGGACTGGGCGCGCACCGACCTGTACATCACCCAGCCCGATGGCAGCACGATCTCGGGCTGCAACATCGACGCGTTCGTGGCGTTCGACCTGTTCGTGTTGCAGCGACCCGGTGCCGAGAGCGACTACGCAGCGTGGGCGCTGGCCTCGGCCAGGCAGTTTTACGACCAGCTCAGCCCGCAGGCGCGCGACGAACTGCGCGACTGCATCTTGCTTGGGCTGCCCGGCACGGTGGAAGACCTCGACCCGGCCGAATTCCTGCGCCGGCTGCAGCGTTACCGGCACATCGACGCCGACCGGCTGCGCGCCAACCTGTACGACTTCCTGAACGAGATCATGCCGGCCTGCGAAGAGTCCGGCGTGCGCATGTGTATCCACCCGGACGACCCGGCCTACCCGGTGTTCGGCATACCGCGCATCCTGAGCCGC